>CAIQOG010000507.1 GCA_903873355.1 uncultured Bacteroidales bacterium | reverse complement strand
GGCTTTAGTCGGCCGGTTACTCACCATAAATTACAATTATTCATTATTATTTATTTACAATTTAATTAATTATCATTATGAAAAAACTTACTTTTTCTTTAGTGTTGCTTGCCATGAGTGCTTTAGCAACAAGTGCTTTTGCACAAGACGATTTCACAAAAGGTTCAAACTATTATCTGATTTATCTGGATGATGTTTCAACAAGCAAGATTCCGGCTGCAAACATTACAAAAGATTTCCGTGTTGACGACACCAATAACTTTTTGTATGTATGGAGCAGTACCTACACTTCGTTAACTCCTGCTGGTCCAAACTGGAATGGTGAAGTTGGAACTTATCTTTCATTTTCAGTAAATTCAGTGGGTTGGTCTGGTTTGGGTTTCTCAGGTCCGATTGCTAAGGATATGACTGGAGTTACTGCTGATTACACATTACACCTTGCTATGAAGGGCTCAAACTCGGCGTCACATATTATTGGTATGGATGGCCCCGGTGGACTTACTGCTCGTATTTGTATCGGAGCAACTGCATTTGTTGATGGAACAGTAACTTATCAACCTTACACAAACTTTACCCGTGACAATAAATGGCACTTGATAGAAATCCCAATGTCAGCATTCTTTAATCTTGGACTTCGTTATCCTGCTGCAGTACCTGCTAATGCCAATGCTGTTTACTTCTTAAGTGGTGGAACATCAGGAACGACTATAAATATGGATGCCATTTTTGTTTACAAAAAAGGTACATCGGGTGTAAATGATGTTAAATCAGATTTGAATGTGATTCAGACCAGTAAAACACTTAGTGTTCCAAATGCAACTCACCCAATTGAATTGTACAGCATTACAGGAGCCAAAATAAAAGTTTCAAACGAAGCTATTATGGGTATCGAAGATGTTCAGAAAGGTATTTATATCGTTCGTTCAGGAAGCCTCAACAAAAAGATTGAGATTAAATAAATCCCATTCGATTAGATTCAATAATTAAATTCTCACCGGATTAACTTGATTCGGTGAGAATTAAACCTCCCGTAATTTTTGAAAATCAATATGAAAAAGTTATTCGTTTTCAGCTTAATAGCATTCATTTTTTTGTCAGCAAATTCTCAAAATACCTATTCATTGGTATATGCCGATGAGTTTGATGGAACAACGCTCGATTTGACTAAATGGAATATTCAGGTGGGTTATGCTGCTAATCAGGAAAAAGAGTATTACACCGATGGCACAAATAATATTCGCGTCGAAAACGGAAATTTAATCATTACTGCCAAAAAGGAAAATTATGTTACTGACCGTAATTATTCTTCCGGACGGATTTATTCCAAAAGTAAAGGATTTATTAAATACGGAAAGGCAGAAGCCCGAATTAATGTTCCTTCGGGAGCAGGTACCTGGCCTGCATTCTGGATGATGCCTCAGTCGAGTGTTTATGGAAGTTGGCCTAAAAGCGGTGAAATTGACATTATGGAGCATATTGGTTCAAGTCCTACAATGACTTCGCATGCCGTTCATACAGCTCTGAAAAATGGTTCCATTGGAAATAACTGGTTTACAAAAGTGTATCAACCCAACATGGAAAATAACTTCCATATCTACTCAATTCAATGGGAACAGGATCAAATACTGTTTTTTATTGACAATGTACAAACAGGTACTCTGTATCGAAATTTTACGGATACGTCAACCGGTTGGCCTTTTGATCAATATTTCTATGTAATTCTGAATCTTGCCATTGGAGGTACTATGGGTGGAACTGTTGATGATAATATCTTTAATAATCCGGTAGAGATGATGGTGGATTATGTTCACCTGTACCAACTAAATACCGCTGTAAATGAATTGCAAGATATAAACCTGCAGGTATATCCAACTAAGTTTACCGATGTAATTAATGTGAAAACAGATACTCCAACTTCGGTAAGGCTTTATAATTCCCTTGGAAAACAGGTTTTAGAAAAGAACATTACAGGAGACGAAACATTTAAAACAAATCAGTTAGCAAATGGAATTTACTTTTTGAAAACTGAAAATAAAATATTCAAATTGACAAAATAACATTTTAGTTAATAATCAAAAACAATAAACAATCAAAAAAAATATTATCATGAAAAAAATTACCCGATTAATTCTTTTTGTAGCTGCGATAATTGCTTCCTCAAGTATGATGAATGCACAGGTATCTGAATTCTGCAGTACACCATCCGGTCATCTAAGTGATCCAAATTTCGGAGATGCTCACTCACATATTTTGCTCACAATTACCAATGTGGATGCAAATACCATTACTGTTAAAGTAGAACCTAATACTGGTGGTTCAGCTATAGATTATTTGTTAGTTCTTCCGACTGGCTTTCCTTCGGTGGCTGTTGGTACTAATGAAGGAACAGTTTTGTCAGAATACAAAGCTACCTTAACGTTTGCTACTCCTCCGGCAAATATTGAATTACAGGTATTATGGAGTAATCCAGCCTGGCCCGGACAATGGATGACAAATAAATTTACTGTACCATTTGCTGCAAAATGTAATGGTGGTGGCAGTACAGATACTACAAAGCCAGTAATGGTTTCGGCGTCTGTTGTTGGAACTCCAACTTTTAGTTCAGCTAATTTACTTCTATCAGCTACTGATGATGTAACGACTCCTGTAACCAGTTTTGTTGCAAATGATGCTGCAAATGGTGTAGTTAATAAAGCACTGACAGCCGATGCAACAGGTAATGCAACTATCTCCGGTCTGAATGCAGCAACGACGTATAACCTGACAATTACAGCTAAAGATGCTGCTCTTAATGTATCGGATAATTCAAAAGTAGTTACATTTACAACAGCGGTTGCACCAGTTCTTTCGACTATTGATTTTGAAACAGTTGGACAAGACTGGTCATGGCAATCATTTAGCAATGGTGATGGAGATCCTATAATAACTCCTATGGTGACAAATCCGAGTTCTACAGGTGTTAATACTTCGGCACATTGTGCCAAATTTGTTGTGAATGCTTCTGCATCGCCCTGGGCCGGTTTATGGTCAGAGAAAACTGCACCTATAACTTTTAATTCTACAAACTGCAAAGTGAAATTAATGGCATACAAAAGTGTTATCAGTAATTTCGATGTAAAATTCGAAGGCGCAGCAGGTTTAAATTTCGAAAAACTCGTGCCTAATACTCTTATCAATCAATGGGAAGAACTTACCTTTGATTTTTCATCTCAAATTGGAAAAACAGTTACCAGATTAGTAATTATTCCTGATTTTCCAGCTGCAAGAACTGCCGGAAGCACCAATTATTTTGATAATATTTCATTTAATTCAATTAATACAGGAATCAACGAGATTGAGTCAAACAATGTAAGACTCTATCCAAATCCGGTTCACAATGAATTGAATATTTCATCAGATCTGGAAATTAGTCAGATTGAAATTCGTAACCTGGTTGGGCAAACCGTTAAATTATCTACAACCAATACGGTTGATTTGAGTAAAATTCCCACCGGTAATTACTTTGTAAGTGTGAAACTTGCAAATGGTCAAATTTCTAATCAAAAATTCATTAAACAATAAATACCGCTTTGTTCATTGGAGTTTTTATTCCGGTGTTCAAATATTAATAAACAATCTAAAAAATTACTATCATGACAAAATTAACTAAGTATTTTGCAATTGTAGTCATATCATTGGCTTCTGTAAGTGCTTTTGCACAACCGTTAACTTCGGCACCAACGCCTCCTGCTCTTTCATCGGGAAATGTTATCTCGATTTTTAGTGATGCTTTTACAAACGTGGCTGCAACAGATTTTTTCCCTAACTGGGGTCAGGCAACTACTTATACACCAACTATTATTGGAGCATCTGACCATGTGTTAAAGTATTCAAATATGAATTATCAGGGAGTTCAGTTTGGAAGTACACAAATTTGTAGCAGTATGAAATACCTCCATGTTGATGTGTGGACCAATGATGCAAATGCTGCTACTTTTCCGATTGGAATAATCTGGACGGGAAATGAAAAAACAGTAACTAAAACTGTGGCAACAAACGGTACCTGGACTTCTCTTGATATTCCACTCAGCGAATTTACCGGTGCTGTTTTATCTTCAGTTATTCAGTTTAAATTTCAATCGAATGAATGGTTGACATTAGGCGCTGCAGGTAGTCCTTCCAAATATACAACAGTTTATCTGGATAACCTTTACTTTTGGACAGATGCTGCCGGTGATACAACACCTCCAGCTGCTTTCACAGCTTCTGCAGGAGCGGTTACATCAACTGACGCTGTTCTGAAATTAAATGCAACCGACAACTCGGGTGCAGTAGTGTATACAATAACTTATGGCGCAACAGTTTTGACAACATCCGGTGCTTCCGGTGTTGAAAAAAGTTATACAGTTACTGATTTAACTCCTTCAACAGCCTATAATTTTAGTGTTGTTTGTAAAGATGCTGCCGGAAATGCTGCAGCAAATAACCCGATTGTTGTTCCGGTAACTACAGGTACCGCAATGCCTGCCGCTCCAACTCCTACGGTTGCAGCTGCAAATGTAAAATCACTTTATAGTGAAACATATACTTCTGCTGTAACTATCACAGGATATGATAGCTGGTGGAATATGGTTATTTCTGATTTTACTTATAGCGCTGGTGGTAATGCAAAGAAAATGGTATCTACAGCTGCAGGTAGTTGCGGTGGTCCGAACTTTACCGGCACTCCATTGGATATTACCAATATGAGTTATTTACACATAGATGTTTATCCCACTTCAACACTTGATATTGGTCTTAAATTAGTAACTGTTACACATGGTGAAACACCGGGTTTCCTTTCTTTGGGAGCACTCACTCCAAATCAATGGAATAGTAAGGATGTTCTTTTAACAGCTTATGGCATTGCAACACTATCAGATTTAAAACAAGTAGGATTTGTAACTACGGGTAGTTTTGGGACTTTCTATATGGACAACTTGTTTTTATACAATAATGTTACCGGAATCTCAAAAGTTTCTGATGTAGCCGTTAATTGTTACCCAAATCCTGTTAAGAATAAACTTAACGTTTCTGCTCAGTCTGAAATCAGCGAAGTTACAGTTCGTAATTTATTGGGTCAGTCGGTTAAATCAGCGACAATTAACAGCACTTCAAGCTCAATTGATTTGAGTGAAGTTTCTGCCGGCAATTACTATGTATCGGTTAAATTGGCAAATGGTCAGGTTTCCACTCAGAAATTTGTAAAATTATAATTTACTTCAAGTCCGCGGGGAATTTTCTTCGCGGACTTATTTTCTATTTTTTTCATTAAAGTTTTTAGTTAAGAATTCCACTTTCATAATCCTTCAATCAAAATGATAAAACAGGTATTGGTTTTTTGTATGCTTCTCTTTTCTCTGTCGGTCCTGGCTCAGGACTATAAACTTAAATGGGAAGATAATTTTGATAATCCTGTTTTGAATGAAACTCAGCACTGGAATGTTGAAGTGAATGGTGATGGAGGTGGAAATAATGAATTGCAGTACTACCGACGTGAGAATATTGGCATTGAACAGGATCTCACGGGTGTGAATTGCCTTGTGATTAATGCGAAACGTGAAAATTTCGGAGGAAAAGTAGTTACTTCCGGACGATTAAATACACTTAAAAATGTTTCGTTTAAATACGGAAAAGTAGAAGCACGCATTAAGTTACCCCATACTGCCAATGGCTTATGGCCTGCATTCTGGATGTTGGGCAACGATATCAGTTCTGTTGGTTGGCCACGTTGTGGTGAGATAGATATTCTAGAAATGGGTGCTGCAGGAGGCATTTCGCAATCAACTCAGGATCGTTATATGGATGGTGCCTGTCACTGGGGCGAGAATTGGACATACAATTCGTACGACACAAATGCACCTTATGGTGTTCAGGATGATTTTCATTTATATACACTGATTTGGGATTCGTTGGCAGTGAAAATGTATCTCGATTTAGATAAATATCCAACTAATCAGCCTTATTATCAGTTCACTATTAGCGGGACAAATCAGATTGGTGATAAGTCCTATTACTTTCACAAACCGTTCGGTATTATATTGAATCTCGCAGTTGGAGGTACTTTTACCGGAATTACAGGAAATTCAAATCTATCCAAAATAACGGCATTACCCACCGATGGAACTCCTGCGAAAATGTGGGTGGATTATGTTCGTATTTACCAACAAGGTGTAAAAGGTGAAATTTTCAATGGTCCAACCACAATTGTAGATACTGAGGTACCAACCGCATTTACCGCCACAAAAGGTGCTGTAACTCCTAATAGTGTAGAATTATTGCTCAATGCTACCGATAATTCGGGTAATGTTATCTATTATATAAGCTATGGAACTTCCACACTTACTGCAAAAGGAACATCAGGTGTTCAGACATCATACGTTGTAACCGGACTCAACTCTTCTACCAATTACACTTTCTCGATTGTTGCTAAAGATGCAAATGGAAATGCAGCAGCCAATAATCCTATTAGTATTTCCGCCACCACCGGAATTTCGTTTAACGGTGTGTCAACAATTGATTACGAAACTATTGGTCAGAACTGGACATGGGTATTGTTTGGAAACGGTGACAATGCGAGTTCACTTTATTCGGTGGTTGCAAATCCAAATTCTTCAGGTATTAATTCTTCGGCTAATTGTGCAAAATATACAGTAAATGCCGGAGCAATGTCGTGGGCTGGTCTTTATTCCGACAACATCGGTTCAATCACGTTTACGCCCGATAATTGCAAGGTGAAAGTAATGGTATATAAAAGCTATATCAGTAATTTCGACTTGAAATTAGAAAACGGAACAACAAACTTCGAAATGCTTGTACCAAATACCGTTATTAATCAATGGGAAGAAATCACCTTTGATTTAACCGGTCGTATAGGTCAGACTATCACCCGACTTACTCTTATTCCCGACAATTCTACCGATCGATCAGTTCAACGGGTTAGTTATTGGGATAATATTTCTTTCAATTCGAACAAGCCTAATGCAGTGGAAACTGTTGTGAATCAAAATGTTCATCTATTCCCAAATCCGGTAATTAGCAGTATGCATTTGACAGCTGATCAGGAAATCAGCCAGATTCTGTTATGTAACCTTGTAGGACAGAACGTAAAATCATTTACAGGTGGTGGTCGTGAAAAAACAATCGATTTAAGTGATGTTTCTTCCGGAAATTATTTGATTAAAATTCAATTAGCAGACGGTAAAGTATCGACTCAGAAAGTAATAAAATTGTAAGCAAAGAAAATTTGATTATATGGAAATGAAACAAAAGATTGCAAACTATTGTATAGCTCTTTTATTTTTTGTTTTTGCTTTTGGCATACATCAGGCATGGCAACAAAACAGAAACCCTTTTGCTAAAAGCATTCATAATGAAGCACATAATACAGATTTTACTGTTTCAAATAATCATTCTTATGGAAACCAAAAGGTGCAAAATGATTTTTTCAAATCGGTTGTAGAATGATTTTGATTCAATTTTAAATTAAGAAATCTAATGAAAAATACGATAGTTGTTTTGTTTTGGTTATTTTCTCTCGTAGTCACAGCACAGAATTATAAACTTGTGTGGGAAGATGATTTTAATGGATCAAAACTGGACAAATCATTCTGGACAGCTATTCATAGCGGTAATGGAGGTGGAAACAAGGAAATACAATTTTACAGACCAGAGAATATATCAGTTGGGAAAGAACCGGTTAGTGGAGAAAAATGCCTTATTATCACTGCCAGAAAAGAGTTGTATGAGAAAAAAGCAGCTACTTCCGGACGTCTTTCTACCCTTGGCAAAATGACTTTTCGATATGGAAAGATAGAGGCCCGAATAAAACTGCCTAAAACCTCAAATGGTTTGTGGCCGGCATTTTGGATGCTTGGAAGTGACTCTCCCGAAGCTATTTGGCCAAAATGTGGCGAAATTGATATTGTTGAGATGGGACATAAAAAAGGAATTGATTCAGGAACTCAGGATCGGCTTTTTAATGGTGCATGTCATTGGGGTGAGAGTTGGAACGGTGGAAGTTATCCAAATAAAGGAATGTCAACCACTAATGAGTATAGTTTACAGGATGGTTTTCATACTTACACCATGTTGTGGACTTCCGATTCCATAAAAATGTTTCTGGATTTAGATAAATTTCCGAATGCAAAACCCTATTATGAAATGCCTATTATTGGTAACGGGTCTGTGAATGAAACATCACGTTATTTTCGAAAACCATTTTACCTTATATTCAACCTGGCAGTTGGTGGTACTTTTTCCGAAATATACGATATTAATGAAGTTACTGCTCTGACGAAGGGTGAAGCCAGAATGTATGTTGATTACGTAAAAGTTTATCAGGCAAGTTGTTCGAATGAAGAATTCTATCTGAGTAATCATTGAAAAAATTTTCAATCAAAATTCCCCATCTCAACTCATACCTTCAATTCTATTCTTTTAATCACTTTTCAATATGTCAAAAAGATTGCTTTATTTTTTACCGGTTTTTTTTGTTTGCTTAAGTTGTAGCAATCAAAAAAAAGATTCTATTGAAAATAAGATAGAAGCTCTGGTCTCGCAAATGACTCTGAAAGAAAAAATCGGTCAGATGAATCAACTTACCGGGATGGGTTTACATGCAGATATGCAGAATCAGATCAAAGCCGGTAATGTAGGCTCAATCCTTAACGAAACTGACCCCAAGATAATAAATGAACTTCAAAAAATAGCTGTCACTCAAACACGCCTGGGCATTCCGTTAGTTTTTGCCCGCGATGTGATTCATGGTTTTAAAACCATTTTCCCTATTCCGTTGGGCCAATCGTGTTCGTGGAATCCTCAACTTGTAGAAGATGCAGCTCGCATTGCTGCAGTTGAAGCCACATCGACAGGCATCCGCTGGACATATGCTCCCATGATTGACATTACACGCGATCCTCGTTGGGGACGAATTGCTGAGTCGTGTGGCGAAGATCCATACCTTACTTCGGTGATGGGAGTAGCCATGGTAAAGGGTTTTCAGGGCGATAAACTATCAAATTCTACTTCAATGGCTGCATGTACAAAACATTTTGTGGGCTACGGTGCCAGTGAATCCGGCAAAGATTATAATGCCACGTTTATTCCCGAAACTCAGATGCGGGATATTTTTCTACCTTCGTTCAAAGCGGCAGTAGAAGCAGGTGTAGCAACAACTATGTGTGCCTATAATGATGTGAATGGTGTTCCGGCATCCGGGAATGTATATCTTAACCGCACTGTATTACGCAACGAATGGAAGTTTGATGGAATAATGGTAAGCGACTGGAATTCAATCAGACAGATGAAAGTTCAGGGTGTGTGCGCCAACCTGGAAGATGCTGCTAAACTTGCTTCAGACGCTGCTGTGGATATGGATATGATGGGTATGGCATACATTGACAGTTTGGAAACCTGTGTGAAATCAGGTAAAGTTTCCGAAAAACAAGTTGACGAGTATGTTCGCAATATACTACGTTTAAAATTTCGTCTGGGGCTTTTCGATAATCCCTATGTGAAAATTGAATCCAAATCAGTTTTCTATTCCGAAAATGCTCTAGCCAAAGCTAAACAAGCTGCTATTGAAAGTGCTGTTCTGCTAAAAAACAATAATCATATTCTTCCCTTATCAGAAAAAATAAAATCAGTTGCAGTTATCGGTCCAATGTCTGATGCTCCTGCTGACCAATTGGGCACCTGGGTATTTGATAGTGACCCGGATCACAGCATTACTCCATTAATGGCTATCAAAAAGAAATATGGAAGTAAACTTAAAATATTTGCCGAAAAAGGACTGTCATATAGTCGCGACACTAATCCTGCAGGAATTACAAAAGCTGTGGCTATTGCCCGAAAAGCTGATGTGATTCTCTATTTTGCAGGTGAGGAAGCCATTCTTTCGGGCGAAGCACATTGTCGGGCTGATATCAGTTTGCCTGGTGCTCAATCGGAATTGCTCAATCAATTGAAAAAGACAGGGAAACCTGTAATTACAATTTTTATGGCCGGAAGACCATTGACAATTGAAAATGAATTAAATCAATCTGATGCTGTAATTTACGCTTTTCAAGGTGGAACTATGGCAGGTCCGGCATTGGCCGATTTGATTTTCGGGAAAGCTGTACCTTCGGGTAAACTTACAACTACATTTCCACGCATGGTTGGACAAATACCTGTTTATTATTCACACCGAAATTCAGGACGACCAGCACATAATATCTTGTTAATCAGTGATATTAAAATTGGTGCGGAACAAACTTCACTCGGAAATACAAGTTATCATTTGGATGCCGGCGATAAACCATTATTCTCCTTTGGATTTGGACTGTCATATACCACCTTTAGTTATTCTGCTGTAAAATTATCGAAGAGTAATATATCAGAGAATGAAACTATTACAGCAGAATGTACAATAACCAATACCGGTAAAGTGGCTGGTATGGAAGTGGCACAACTTTACATTTGTGACCCGGTAGCCACTTTGGCACAACCTGTTCGCGAACTCAAAGGATTTCAGAAAATAACACTGAATCCGGGTGAATCCAAAACGGTGAAATTTAATCTCACCAGCAAGCAACTCGGTTTTTGGCATCAGGACAACACCTATAGGACCGAGCCTGGCGAATTTCGTGTATGGATTTCAGCAGATAGTCAAACCGGTGAATATAAATCCTTTAATCTTACTGATTAAGTTTTGATATCACAACTTTAAATATAACCAACATTTATTTATTATGAGTCATTATAAAACAGCACCTGAAGATATAGTTCCTTTTGGACAAAAAATTGCATTTGGATCAGGACATTTAGCCAATCAATTGTTTCCTGCAGCGTTGGGCGTTTTCATGGTTGTGTTGGTTATGTCGTTGCACATGAATCCAATACTAGCCGGTTTACTTGGTGCAATTCCCCGCTTTATGGATGCACTGCTCGATCCGATTATGGGTTTTATCTCCGACAATACAAAATCAAAATGGGGACGTCGTAAACCGTACATTTTAGTTGGTTCTTTAATTGCCGGACTAGCCTTTATGGTCATGTGGCAATTACACCCTGAAAATTCTGAGTTGTTCAATTTTTTCTATTTCTTAGTTGTATCACTGTTCTTTTACATTGGTTATACCGTTTTTGCAGCTCCACTTATTGGGCTCGGTTACGAAATGACACCTGATTACAATGAACGCACCCGGTTGATGGCCGTTTCCCAATTTATGGGTCAAAT
>CAIQOG010000506.1 GCA_903873355.1 uncultured Bacteroidales bacterium | reverse complement strand
TAGTTTGGATAAATGCCATTATATCTATATTTCAGGGAATTATACCTTTTGCTATTATAGTTTGTGTTAAATCATTAATCGATCAACTAACACAAATATCGGCTACAAATTCTCATCAGCAGATAATGTTTATTACAATGCTTATTGTGACAGCTTTGGTGTTTTTAATGAGTGCAGTATTGACTGAAGTAAATTCATATTTTTCAGAAAAATTATCTCAATCTGTTACAAATAACATTTATCAAAAACTTCATATTAAACATCTTGATTTAGAATTATCTAATTTCGAAAATCCGACTAAACAGGATAAAATTCACAGAGCCGTTCAGGAAGCCTCGTACAGACCTTTAAAGATTATAAATGAACTACTTACAGGAATTAAATCAATTGCTTCTGCTTTGTTTTTAGTCGGTATTTTTATGTCAATACGCTGGTATTTGGTGTTGATATTATTTGTTGCAATAATTCCCGGGATGTATGTCAGGTTAAAATTCTCAAAACGATTTTACAAATTAAAAGAATCACAGATTACTACGGAACGTGAAATGTATTATTATAACCGCATTCTTACGGGTTTTCCATTTGCAAAAGAACTCAAGTTATTCGGTTTTTATAATTTCTTCCGGAATCTTTTTTCTGAAAAACAAAAAACCTTATTTGAACAGAAAATTGACCATCGGAAAGCTGAGATGAAAATGAGTATATATGCTCAGGTTTTCTCAGTAAGTTTAATCTTTTTATCTCTTGGAGTTGTTACTTTTATGAAAATAAAAAATGAAATTTCAATAGGTACTGTTGTTCTATTTTTCTTTGCTTTCCAGCGTGGATACTCGGTTTTAAATGATTTTTTCAGATCAATAACTTCGATTGTTGAGGATAATACCTACCTGAAAGATTTTATTCAATTTCTGAATACTCCTTCACAATCAAAAAATGTATCGTTAAAAAATAAACATTTTACACTACAACATGAAATACGTTTCGATAACGTTTGTTTCAAATACGAATCAAGTAAACGTGAAGCCATTATAGGTGTAAATCTCACTATTCCTGCAGGAAAAACAGTTGCTTTTGTTGGTGCAAATGGATCAGGAAAATCTACAATGATTAAACTAATTTGTGGATTTTATCAGCCTGACGATGGTAAAATATATTTTGATGATAAAGATGCATCAGCTTTAGGTCAATCACTTATATGTGAGAATATTACGGCTGTTTTCCAGGATTTTGCTTTATATAATATTTCTGCTGCAGAAAATATATGGTTAGGTAATTCAAAATCTTCTCAGAAAAGAAAACAAGTTGAGCATGCCGCAGAATCTGCCTGTATCTCAGGAGTAATTGAGAACCTCCCTGAAGGTTATAATACACTTTTGGGAAATCAGTTTAACGGGGGTGAGGAACTAAGCATTGGACAGTGGCAGAAAATGGCTATTGCACGTGCATTTTATCGCAATTCACCTTTAATTCTAATGGATGAACCTTCAAGTGCATTGGATGCTCAATCTGAGTCACAAATTATTGATGGGCTGAGAAAATTATCTGAAGGAAAGACTGCGGTTATTGTTAGTCATCGCCTCAGTACTGTTGAATGGGTAGATTTTATTTATTTCTTTCACGAAGGTCAGATGCTTGAATCAGGCACACATAAACAACTAATGGCACAAAAGGGTAAATACTACACCTTATTTAAAACTGCAAACGCTCAGAAAGAGCTTTCATGATAGATTTTAGTATTCAATTTTATTAGTATCAATAATAATTTCTCCGAACTCTATCAAGGCATTAAATAATGAAATTTTAGAGTAATTCTTTACTTCAGCGACTTCAATATCCTTTTCAAAAACAATCCCCTTTTCAATTAAATCTGCACGGTTTATACCATAAAGCAACGGAATACGAGGTGTGAACCAATTATTACCGTCTGAAAGAGCAATATTGCAATAAGAAGTGTCTGTCAATAATCCATTTTTAATCATTAATACATCGTCACAACCGCCTCGCTGTGCAAAAACAGCGTTGTAACAAGCCCTGTCTTCCAGTTTATATGCAAGGCTTTCAATGTCGGTGTCTATCAGTTTCAACGACCTTATTTCACGGCGTTTATATGAAATGAATTCAACCAACTGTACTTCAGTGTCGTACACCAATCTGCATTTGAATATACCTTCTTGTGGAATCTCATAATGATTCAGACTTTCAAAGATATTTATTGGTTCAACTTTCGGAAAGCAAGCACTAAAAGCCTTGTTGACACGTTCCTGGTGCAGATTCAATCGGTAAAAAACGCCATCTTTAAGTTTAATTGTTTCAACAAATCGGCACATAAACTTTTTGGATTAATTCATCATATTCTTTGTTCAAATCACTTTGGGAAGTAATGCCACCTCCACTTTTGAATATCAGTTGATTCCCGTTTTGTTCAATATAACGAATCATAACAGCTGAATCAAGATCTTTTCCGTCGAACCAACCCCAAATACCGGTATAAAAACCACGTTTATAACCTTCAGCTTCTTCAATTATTTTGAGTGTTTTTTTCTTCGGAGCTCCACTGATAGAGCCGGCAGGCAACAATGCAAAAATAATATTGCCCAACTTTTCTCTGAAATTTTGGGGTAATTGACCTGTAATCTCAGAACTGACCTGTAGCAAATCCTGTTTATTCGTATTGATTTTATCAATATACCGATATTGTTTTACTTCAATATTTTCGGCAACCAAACTGAGGTCATTCCGAATTAAATCAACAATGGTAGCATGTTCGGCTTTTTCTTTCGGGTCGTTCAGAATAAATTCTTCTGCGTTTGGAATTGATGCATCAATAGTACCTTTCATCGGAAATGATGAAATTGTACTATCTTTAATTTTGACGAACGTTTCAGGAGAAAGTACTGTGAATCTGTCTTTTAGCCAAAGTTTATATTTGGCAGCACCAATTTGAAATAAATCTGATAAAGAAAGATTTGTATTTAATTCGGTAGGTTGTGTAAGGTTGGTCAGAAATGAATTCCCCTTTTTTATCTGTTCTACAACGAAATCAAATTTTAGTTTATAAGATTCGAGTTTGACAGGTTTAATTTCCCAATTTATTTGTTTATTTGTTGATTTGTTGATTTGTATATTTGTTGAATTATTGATGCTGAACCTGATAAATTGCTCGTCCAATTCATCTTTCTCTATCATGTAGCCATTTTCCGCATTATAATCAATTATAAATAGAAACGGTTTTCCAGAGGAACTCAATCGATTCATTTTTTCGATGAGTTGTTCTCTTTTAATTAGATTATATGGGAAGTTCTCTGACATAATTCCATGTGCCGGATTTAAAAAAAATGAACAGAATTTTGATTATCTGTTTGGTTTTTTTCGGTGGAATTTACCTTTCCCTGAAGTAAACTTTTTATGCCCAAATCGGTGTAGTTCAGGTTTATATTCGGGTGATTCGCCAAGTTCAGCAGGCATGGGGATTTTGTAGATGTCTTTTTCCAGAAAATCCTCAATTTGCTTGAATTTATACTGTTCTTCTTCGGATACAAAAGTGATTGACATACCTTTAGCACTGGCTCGTGCGGTACGACCTATACGGTGTACATAATCTTCGGCATCGTGAGGTACATCGTAATTTATCACCAACGAAATATCGTCAATATCAATGCCACGGGAAACAATGTCTGTTGCTACCAAAATACTTACACGGTTGTTTTTAAATTCGTGCATAATTTTGTCGCGT
This sequence comes from uncultured Bacteroidales bacterium, assembly GCA_903873355.1. The sequence goes on along the minus strand of CAIQOG010000506.1, from coordinate 362 downwards.
TGTGCCTGATCGAGGTCTGAATGCATTTCACCTACCGACAAACCCATTTGACGGAAAGTTTTGAAAAGTTCTTTTACTTTAAGTTTTGAACCGGAGAAAATAATCACTTTATTTGGCTGCTGGTCAGCGAATAAATGACGGACAATCATTTGTTTCTGAGGCTCATAACAAATGTAAGCCGTTTGCATTATACTTTCAGGTGGCTTGGAAACAGCAATCTTCACTTCGACAGGATCATGCAAAATTGTTTTAGCCAACAAACGTATTTTAGGAGGCATTGTAGCTGAGAACATAATTGTCTGACGATCTTTTGGAAGACGGTTTACTACAATCATAATGTCATCAAAGAAACCCATGTCGAG
>CAIQOG010000505.1 GCA_903873355.1 uncultured Bacteroidales bacterium | reverse complement strand
TTCGGCGTTCAAGGGGTCAAATGCCTTCGGCGTTCAAGGGGTTCAAATGCCTTCGGCGTTCAAGGGTTCAAATGCCTTCGGCGTTCAAAGGTTCAAATGCTTCGCGTTCAATGGTTTGAAGAGTTTGAAATGTTTGAAGGGTTACAATGGATCAAGTAGTTATGTTTGTTTCTATGTTTTCTTAGTGTTCCTTTAGTTTGCAGAGTGGTTAAAAACTTATTCAAGCTGTTCACTACTCACTATTCGTTATTCACTTTTCACTATCAGTGCCTCTGTGGTTAAAAGATTAAAGGGGTTAGGATTCAGGGGTTGGGGGTTAGTGGGCTCAATCGCACTTCGCCTTTAGTCTTCCTCTCACCCACTCTCCCACTCTTTCCATCACCCATTCTCAGTGTCTCTTCGTGTTCTCCGTGCCTCTGTGGTTAAAACATTAAAGGGGTTAGGATTCAGGGGTTGGGGGTTAGTGGGCTCAATCGTACTTCGACTTTTCTCTCCCTCTCCCGCTCTCTCCCTCTCCCGCTCTCCCACTCTCTCCATCACCCATTCTCAGTGTCTCTTCGTGTCCTCAGTGCCTCCGTGGTTAATATCTTAAAGTGAAAACCTATTCCCTGATGCAAATCCCTGCCGCAAATCGCCCGGTAATTCCATCAGCGGCACGGGATGAGAAGAAAATACCGGGCTTGCATTGGGTACAGAGTTCTGCCGTTTCAATATTTTCCGGTTTCACTCCGCAATCAGTAAGTTGTTTTGCATTGGCATACCATAGGTCGAAATGAGACTTAGGGGTATACTGCTGAGGCACCAGGTAACCTTTGGTCGTATTGAATTTTTTAGCAACAATTGCATTCACCTCCTCTCCTACTTCGTAACAGCATGGACCGATAGATGGGCCTATGCCTGCAATAATACCGGAAGGCTTACACCCGAAATTCCTGACCATGGCATGGATAGCATTAGCAGTTATCTCTTGAACCGTGCCACGCCATCCTGCATGAATAGCTGCACTTACTTTCTTCAAAGGATCAAACAATAAAACAGGCACACAATCGGCCACCATAACCATAAGGCAAATACCAGGTAAAGCTGTTATCAGAGCATCCGTTTCCGGAGGCTTTGATAACACACCGTTACTAATCGCTTTTTCATCAACCACTAATACATCGCCGCTATGCACCTGGCTTGCATACAAAAATTCATCCGCTGCAATCCCGGTTTCTGTGGCCAGCAAAGCACGGTTTGCCCGAACAAGCTGAGAATTATCAGCTGTATGCAAACCGAGGTTAAGGGAATGGTATGGCGGCAGGCTGACCCCTCCGGCACGTGTAGTGATAAAGTGAAAAAGGCCCGGAATCCCTGTCAGGATTTCAAATTTAAAAAGTGGCAGCTTGCCTTCTGTTTTATGCATTTACGTTTTCCTGTTGCTATTACTGCCTCAAAGGTATTTAAAATTAGGTCGGAAGTCAGTAAAAGAAAGTTGGAATATGGATTGGCACCACCATGGATTTTCAAACTAATTCTCTTTATATAAGCAGCCCTATCAATAGATCGTTATGACATAAAATAAACGGACTTAAAACAGAAAACCCCTTCACATATTTTAGCACATTTGGTTGCACTCCTCACTAGCGAACGCTTCGCATCTAAATGAGCTAACCCCTTCTTCCCTCAGAAAAAATTACGATATTTGCTCAAAATTAATTTTTAACAGCTAAAGAGAGATTCTTATCCAATTTGCAAAATCTGGTAGTTAAAACCTTTTCTGATACATATTATATCAATGAAAATCGACTTTACCAAAATAAAAAATGAACTTCAAGGGCCAAAAGGTTTAATTAAAATTGTTCGTAAAAGACACTTACCATCAACTTTAATTATGGCTGAATTGGCTCAAGCCAAATTTGAAGAAACCATCAATGACTTTTCGGACATTGATAAAGCACTCGACGGATTGCTCATGTTAGAATATGAAATATTTCTTATAAAGCAAAAAGAAATTACAGATAAATTCATAGAATATGCTGATAATGAAGCGAGTTCAGATGCTTTCCCAGTTGTGAGAAAAATAATTGATGAATATACCAGATCACCATTATTAAAATCTGAACCAACAAAAATATTAGATGGAATAGTTAACGTAATTGTATCCTTAGCGGATTCACATAGACAATCTAGAGGTTCGAGATCTGGTTCAAGTTTAATGAATCATATTTCTTATCTTTTATTAAAAAAGAAATTTGTGTATCAAAAAGATTATAAACGTGAGTTTGTACTTAAAACTGGTTGTAAATTAGATTTTTTCTTTCCAAATTTAGAAACATATAAACTAGAACCTAAAAACTGTTGTGCTGTTGCGTGTCAAACAACATCTAACGATAGGTTTCGGTTAACTTTTGCACAAATGCCTCACGATACTCGAAACCGGGCTTGTACAGCAATTGGTAATAGTAATTTTGGAGCAAAGCTCGGACCAGCCAGCTTAACTGATAATAAACTCGAAGAGGCGAAAAGAAAGGGTGTTAAATTTGTGATAATTTCTAATGCCATTGACGAAAGACTAAAAAAGAGTCAAACAGTTATGTCTTACCAAGAATGGTTCAATGAATTAAACACATTGCGCAGTTTCTGGTAATTCTTACTTTATGTTTTTTAGAATTTCCAAAGCTACTGCTCTAGCCAATAAAGGTGGCACGGCATTTCCAACTAGAGTAAATTGCGGTACTTCAAATTTTCTTTTATTTCCTCCAGTCGAACGCTTTCCTTGAAACACAAAAGAGTCATCGAATGATTGTAGACGTGCCATCTCACGGACAGTTAAAGCCCTTGGATTAGAGAAGTGAATATAGTCGTCAGCAATTGTCATTACTGTAGGGCTTTGCAAATCAGCTTTCAAAACGTTGTAATTCCTTTTTTCAGAATCCAAGCCTATTTTTTTTAATTCTTTTTTTGCCAAGTCATAATCGCCAGTATTTAAAATTACATCCAGTCTTTTTACAACATCATCATTTTGCTTGCTCGTTTTGTGATTGTGCAATGGAGCAACAATATGAGACAATGTATTTTCTAATTCTTCAAAATTTCTAACATAAAAAGGATTTTTGGCATTGGTAAATCGACCGTTTAATCTTCCCTTTTTAGACCATTCAGCATAAGTTAAGCCTTTTTGCTCCTCAGGTTTTCCATCAATAGTCCTTTTCTTTAATAATGATTGCATTTTCAGAGTTGTACTGTTGTACTTTGCTTTTAAATCAACTTTTTCGTAATCAAATTTTTCTTCATCTTTAAATAGTTCTCTAAATGGTTCAACTAAAGTAAATTTCATTTTTTTTGGAAGTCCCCCAACATTATGATGAGATTTTATTACTGATGATGG
>CAIQOG010000504.1 GCA_903873355.1 uncultured Bacteroidales bacterium | reverse complement strand
TTCAGATTTGTAACATAGGCGGCATGATGCAAATCGTGATGAATATGCATGGTGGTACTGTCGATGTAGGGTTCGAGCGCATTGTATTTGTACGGCAAATCAGGGAGCTTAAACTGCCCGAAACTCAGTGCGGAGAAGCTAAAAAGAATAGCAAGAATTAAATTGGTACGTTTCATGGTTGTATCTGTTTTAAATGAATGCTTTTATAACAAACAACCAAACCGTTTGTTTTGAGTTTTACAAAACATTCTATCAGTATCGTATTTTATCAGGTTTTGGGTATTTTGCGACTAAAGAGGTTTAAACTCTTATCAGTTAGAATTCAGTATTTACAAAACAATCATTTTATAATATGCTTTATTTTCATCGGAAGTGAGTTTGCATACGTACATTCCTCTTGGTAAATCACTGATATTTAATATGATGTTGTGTTCGCCTGACTCTTTGATACCTTCATCTCGTTTAATCAACAGTCTTCCCTTTAAATCATAAATCAATACCTGTAGAGAACTTGTTTCAGATAGAATATATTGAATAGTTGTAAATCCATAACATGGGTTAGGCGTATTTTTGAGAAGAATTTGTGAATTTCCAAACGGAGAATACAATCCCGTTGAAGTCGATTTAGGAGTAAATGCTGGGTCAAAGTCCGCTACTTTATTATAAGTAAGACGTTGTGGAGAAGTTCCATCGGCATTCATAACGTAAATCTCCATGCTGTCGAGCGTATTATAGCCATGTGAACTCATATAGCCTATTTTATCACCTTCCAGCGAATATCTTGGAGCATCGTTCACCGAATTAGTTGTATTTGTCAGGTTGGTTATATCCGTATCGCTTGCAGGATCGTGGTTGTACGGAATTCGACAGATATTGCAGTTGTTTGCACCTCTTTTAAAAATGATATAATTCCCATCCGGCGACCAGCAGGGCATTTCGTCCAGATCATTTCCACGGGTGAGTTCAACGACAGTTCCGTCAGAGATTTTTACCTTACAAAGTTTTGATTTCGGATTAGGATTTGTACTGATTAAACGCTGAAAAACAACCCATTGTCCATCGGGCGAATAATGCGGGCTGCTGTCGTCGTTGCTATCGGTCAACAGGCCGGTCAACCCTGTGCCGTCAGTATTTATAATATAGATATCGGTATTTCCCGGTGTATTCTGAATATCAAAAACAACTTTGCTTCCATCGGGTGAAAATTTGGGTGATAAAGCAGGCCCTGTAAGTGTAGAGCCGGAGGTCAGATTCAGTTCTCCGCTTCCGTTCGAATTCACAATATACACATCGGCAGCCATCGGCATCGTGGATGTAATTCTGCCAAAAACAATTTTTGACCCGCTAAGATTAAAATACGGATTTGTATCCCGATAGCTGTTATCAATCAACTTTTGCTGAGAGCTTCCATCGCGATTCATAAGGTAAAGATCCCAGTCGTTGCCCGACTGTTGGCGGGTGAATACAATTTTATCGGAGAGAGATTGTGCAAAAGAAACTGAACTGCAAATGCAAATAAACGAAAGGCATATTAAAGCCTTTAGACTGAATGTTTTCATGGTTGTTCCTTTATATTAATGAGGTTATACGTTGAAAATACTCTGTCGGAAAAAAATTGTTTCATTTGAAACAAAATTTGTATCATCATAAATCAGTCCTCTGATTGATTTATTGATAAATATCTTTTTGTTTTGAATGTATTTTATCACAATTAATAACAAATTGTGTGCGATAAATGTTCTCGTTTTTTCAGAAAACAACTTATCTTTGTGTTGACTGAAATTAAACATAAAACGAATTTATAACAAATCAGAAGATGAATTTAAAGTATATTATTTCCACCTCGCTTTTTTTGGGTATAACCCTTACATCCTGCAATTTAAAGAAATCAAAAGCAACTGAACCATCCACCCCTACCGAACAAAAGTCGGACAAATCCGAATCATCACAACCAAAAAACACCGCGTCGCAGATTTATGCAAAACCCGAAATTCCGGTGCTGTGTTATCACCGCATTGCCGATGGACCAAAGGGCGACTATAAGGTGAGTCCTGCTACCTTTGCTGCGCATGTAAAAATACTGGCCGACAGCGGTTATCACTCCATTTCGCCCGCGCAGCTGTATGATTATCTGGTTTATAACAAATCGTTGCCCGAAAAACCTTTTCTGATTACCTTCGACGATTCGAGGATCGAACATACAGCCATTGCTGCCAAAGTGCTTGAAAAACATGGTTTTCGAGGTGTGTTCTTTATCATGACCATAACCTACAACAAAAAGAACTACATGACCAAAGACCAGATTGCGCAACTGGCCAAAGCCGGACATACTGTAGGTCTACATAGCTGGGATCACACCATGGCTGTGAAATACAAAACTCCCGAGGACTGGAAAAAGGAAGTAGCTGATCCAAAGAAAAAGCTTGAAACCATTACAGGTGTACCTGTTGAATACTGGGCATATCCAAATGGTGTGTTTAATCACAGTTCAGCTCAGGAAATGAGTAAATACTTTAAAATTGCTTTCGAACTATCCACTAAGCGGGATTCATTGCAACCACTCCAGTGTGTCCGCCGCATCATTGTACCCGATATGCCAGCTCAAAATCTGCTGAAATCCATGCGGAAGAGTTTTGCGAAGAAGAAAATTTAGATACAGAAATCAGGACAAGAAAGGTGTAAAATAAACCCCTCGTCCTCCTTCGTCGGACACTCCCCTTTGCGAAAGGGGAGAGCTGCGGGATGCATGGATTTGCTCGTAAAATAAAATCTATAAATCAATTGAAAGAAATTGATTACATGCACAAGATAAATTAATGCGAAAAACTTCGCACCTTGTAGATGTCCCCTTTCGCAAAGGGGACGAGCGAAGCGGAGGGGTTCGAGAAACAATTCAATCCAAACTTTCTTCAGACTTCAGATACTGGCGTAGCACAGGGGTTCGATAAACAAAACAAAATCACATGCCTGAAAAATTAAACAATCTACCTGAAATGAAGCCATTCCGGCGCAAGCTCCGTAGGCAGATGACAGCTGCCGAAGTGGCTTTGTGGGTTATGATAAAGAAAAAGCAGTTGGTTGGTGAGCGTTTTCTCAGGCAATATAGTGTCAGTCATTATGTTCTTGATTTCTATTGCCCTAAGTATAAGCTTGCAATTGAACTGGATGGTGCAGGGCATTATACCGAAGAAGGTCAAAAATACGATGCAGACCGAACAGAATACCTAAACTCAGTAGGAGTAAGGGTGTTGCGTTTTGAGAATTTTGAAGTGTTTCAGTACCCAATGCGGACACTGGAAGAGATTAAGAAGTATTTAAAGTGATAATCCCAACCTCCTTCTGCAGGAATAGATTTACAATCTGGTTAATACATAACAGTGATGAGAGTTAGTGATATTGCAAGATAAATACTGCTGGATTGCCACTCGACTATGCCGCATAGTTTAGCAAGAAATGAAAATCGACGTAGTCAAATCAGCCCCTGCGTGGGTATGATATTACCGCTTGTCGGCGATTCGGAAATTTACCTTACTCTTTAATTATTTTAAATTGCTGAGTATCTCCCGAAAAATTTCTAATCTGAACCAGATAGCAACCTTTCGAAAGATTTGAAATATCCACAACATTATTTTTAGTCAATGAACAGCTTATGAGCTGTTTGCCCGAAAGGTCGGTTATTTTTGCTGATTGTAATGGTATATCGCTGATAACCTGAAAGCATTTTTTTACTGAAGTTGGAATTATACTTGCCTTAAAACTCCTTACTTCGTTCACAGCCGAGATAAAGTTATGAGCAATGGTTTCACCCATCAAACCGGCCAGATAAACTTCCAGAGCAGTAAAACCTTCGCTTGTTTTCAGGTTTCTGTCGTCAGGATTATTGGGGTCAAGACCATTAGCTGTTTCCCATGCATCAGGCATCCCGTCGTTATCAGTGTCAGCAGGAGCAAGGGCAGTTGCATAGGTCAGGTAACCTTCGGCATTGTATGACTTATCGATAATTCCCCATGTTCCTAAAGAAGCTTTAAAGGTAGCTGTACCATTTTTTACTTCACGAATTACGCGGCGTTCAACAGAGTCTCTGTTTACTGTCCCGGCTTTTAATAAAATATCATTGTATGCATCCGCTGCATTTTGAATAACACTCATTTTATAAGGCGTATATCCAACCCACGTACTATCAGTCACCGGATATTTTATTACTTTGGATGGTGGCAGAAGCATAGTGTCAGAACTTGCTGTCGCTTTTGTTGGCAGTACTGTTCCTGCTGTTCCCGACCATTTCCAGGTAAATCCGCTCCAGTTATCGGAATTCAGCGCGGGGTAACCTTCCATAATATTCCCTGTCAGATGCCATTTGGGAATATTGGCCCCTGACACAATGTAATTGGTAAAGAAATACTTACTTCCACTGGCTGTTGCCGGTCCCGGTTTATAGTAATTACCAACAAAGTTGCAGGTGTGCGACCGATCGCCGGTATTTACATCGCCGCCGTATGCAGCATTCGCGCTCCCCCAGTTATAAACCACATTGTTGAAAAATTCAATAAATACATTGGTTTCGTTGGTAGTTCTTGCTCCGTTAAGTCGTGGTGAGCGTGATTTGTTATTCGTCCACAGGTTGTGATGATAAGTCGCACAAATTCCTCCGGTTTGTGAGCCATAACTCCGGTCGCCTTTGCCGTGACCATCGTTATATAGTGCATCGTGAAATATCGACCACTGGCAGGTGGTATATCTGTTATCATACATGGTAAGATTCTCTTCGCCCGACCACCCAAAATCACAGTGATCGAAAATTACCCTGACCGCATTTTCACAGCCTACCGAGCCACCGGGTAAGAATGAACCCACAGGAGCAAGTGTATCTCTTGCAACCCCGTTTACTTTATAACCGTAAATTGGAGTAGCTTCGGCCAACTCACCAATACGAAAGCGTACATTTCGGACTATCAGGTCTGTAGAACCGCCTAAATTGACCTTGCCGTTTCTGATCTGAATGCCTTCGCCCGGGGCTGTTTGTCCGGCAATTGTGAGGTTTGCCCGTGAACAGCGTATGTCGTTTTGATTTTTTACAGTTGTTCCGCTTAACATCAGGTAGGGCTTCAACTGAATTGTTCCGGAAACACGAAAAATTACAGTAAGCGAATCGCCCGGATACTGCGTCAATGCCCAGCGGAAACTGCCCGTAACAGGAGTTTCCATATTATTGTATGAAATGTAATCCTGTAGATTATCTACAAAAACCACCTTTCCACCTCTGCCACCTTTGGCATATTTTCCATATCCTTCGGCAGTTGGAAAAGCGGGCGTTTGTGCGATAGTAGAAATTATTATTGCATTTAATAACAATACTATCAGTGCAAACCTCATTATAAATCGTTCCATAGAATTTTATATTATTACACCGACAAAAATAAAGATAATCTTTACCTTGGTGTGAGAAAAATTGGTGTTTTATGTGGAAAAAATAATATAATTGATAAATAAACATCAATATTGGATATAATATAAGTTAGATTTTTTTGCCCCCACCCCTACAAATGGGGGGCTTTCCAACATCCCATTCATTTACAATGAAAAAATAATTAAACGTTTGCAACGCAAAAAAGGATTATAAAGAACAATTTACTAATACTCTCGTTATAATCAATGAGGAATTGCATATCCCACCATAAAAATACATATACAAATGAAATCAAAAGGCTTTTTTACGGCAATGTTATTATTCGGATTAACCGCTCTGATGGCTCAGGGTCAATCAGTTTATGTCAGGGATACGCAGAACTGGGATATGAAAAAACTGGATACTGCCTGTGATTCAATGTATTTGTCTGAAAACGAAAGAAATATTGTTTTGGAATTAAATATGGTCCGGTCAGATCCACAAAAATATGCCCGATTGTATATCAAACCCAGGCTGACTAAATACGTTGGACTTAGGTATGATTTGGGTAATGACCACTGGATGGTAACATCCGAAGGTGTTGCTGCGGTACAGGAGTGCATTGAGGTTTTAAACGTTGCAAAATCCTGTTTGCCTTTATATCCTGATTCTAAACTTTCCCGGATGTCGAAATATCATACCGATATGCAGGGTGCTACAGAGCTGGTTGGACATGATTCGCCCAACGGGGAGACTTTCAGTGGGCGAATAAAACGCTTCAAAATACCGTATATAAATTGTGCCGAGAATATTGACTACGGTCGCAGTTCGGCTCGGGATATTGTTGTTGGTTTGCTTGTAGATGATGCTGTGCCTTCGAGAGGACATCGGGCCAATATTCTGAATAATATTTATAACAAAGTGGGTGTGGGTTGTGGTACTCATCTGAAGTACAGGTATATGTGTGTTATGGATTTCGTCAGGTTTATCGATTTTAGTCGTAAACCCGTAAATAAGTAATGTATAGAATAGAGATTATTTAAGTTTGATGTTGATAAATTTAATTTCAATTGTGTTTAAGTAATTAAAACAATATATTCTTTGCAAGCAAAGCAGCAGAGCCGAGCGGTCGTATTTTAGGTAACAATTGCCGTCCCATTTATGGGACGGACAGATGGATAGAGAGTAATTGGCTTTAGCCAAATAGTATTGAAAGTTTGGCTAAAGCCCTGTATATCTTAATCATTTATACCGTCCCATAAATGGGACGGCAAATAAAAAACCATTTTTACAATAAAAATCAATTTATGACATTAAATCTTTCTCACTACTTATGTGACGAAAAACATATCATTAATAATTAGCATTTACTTATATGTCGTGTTAATTTTGTTTCTAATCCACTTTTTCTGTAATACTGCCGTAACGGTGATATTCAAAAGCGATGCTTTGTTCCTTCACATAGTGCAGAAGCTCCAGTCTGCCTTCTGCCAGTGGTTTGGCTGTGGCAATGTATTTCCCTTTCTCTGCGGCTTTTCGGAAATAAGTTTCCGGGAGGTTGCTGCTGCAGGTACGAATGCGGTCAAAACTGTTCATGTTATTCAGGAACACTTCTTCCGATTGAATAAGCAGTTTGAATTCTTTACCGATAACCTTCATAAT
>CAIQOG010000503.1 GCA_903873355.1 uncultured Bacteroidales bacterium | reverse complement strand
GGCATCTTCGCCCAATGAATCGTATTTCGTTTTCAGATTTTCCTGAAATACAAGTCCTACTGTGTACCAAAAGTCGGCAGGGAAGCCACCTTTATAAGTTTTTATCAAACCATATGCTGTTTCATTTGTTTCGCGGGAAATAAGTTTCAGAAGAATTTTCCCCTGAGAATACGACATACGGCGTACATCTATCTCAAATTGGGCAAATAATTCCTTTTCAGTTTTACGAATCAGTTTTCGTTTTTCCTGATTATCTGTCATAGTAGCCAGTTGCGTATTCATATCGTTCACTACCTGTTTTACTTTCATTACATACGGGTAAAGAAAGCGAATGTTTTTAATCATTCTGTAGTTATCATAGTAGAATTTTTTATCCTGATACTTTTGTTTTGAATTATCTGTCAGTGCCTGTTTCATTTGGGCAGCCATTTGAATCGGAATCTGTTTCTGAATGGTAGTATCTTGTGGGATGATAATTTTAATCTCCTCTATTGCTTTTTTAATTTCAGCTACCATAACCGTATCTTTTACCGGTGGCGAAGCCTGTTCCTCTGATTCGCTGTTTCTGTCCTCAGATTCGTCTTCGTTTTTCTCAACTACCTTTGACTGAGTAGACTTGACAGTGACATTTTGTGATTTAAGTGGTTGAGCCGGTGGTAGTGAAAGCTGTTCGAGCATCTGAAATTGAATTGCAATATCTTCTTCAGAATCGGTTGAATTATGATTGAAAAATAAATCTCTTCCGGGACTGATAAATAGCATCAGGATGATAATGGCATTAAGGAACAAGCTAATGCCGGCAGCCAATATCTGAGATTTGTGTTGATGGAAGAAATTCATTTTAAAATTTAAAAAAAGTCTACAAAGATAAAAACTATTTCGCCATGGTTTGTTGAAAATCAACAGAAGGATTTAATAATAAGCATTATTAGTTATTTTAACAAACGAGGATAAAATTTCTTTTTGTACTTTTGCCGACGAAATAAAACCTCCTGACAACTATGACCTATCTCCGCAAACCCGAATGGCTTAAAACGCAGCTTCAAAGTGGCGAAAACTATGTGAAAATAAGCCGGATAGTAAAGAATAACAAACTTCATACCATCTGTTCGAGTGGCAGATGCCCAAACATGAGTGAGTGCTGGAACAAAGGTACTGCAACATTTATGATTTTGGGAGAAATCTGCACCCGTAGCTGTAAATTTTGTAATACACTTTCCGGAATGCCTCTGCCTCCTGACAAACTCGAGCCGGCGAAAATTGCAGAATCAATCCGGATGATGAATCTGAAACATGCAGTTGTAACTTCAGTCGACAGAGATGATTTACCGGATGGCGGTGCTGCTCATTGGGCTGAAACTATACGGACTATAAAAAATGTAAACCCTCAAACAACACTTGAAGTTCTGATTCCCGATTTTGATGGAAAACCAGAACTGATTGACCTGATAATTGCTGAAAAACCGGATATTATTTCTCACAATCTGGAAACCGTTGAAAGACTGACACCTCAAATCCGTACTAAAGCAAAATACCGTACCAGCCTAAAAGTAATAAAACACATATCAAACAGTCCGGTCGTTTCCAAAACAGGAATAATGGTTGGGTTGGGTGAAACTGAAGAAGAAATTCTGCAACTTATGGATGATGCACTGGCAAATGGTTGCGAGATACTTACAATCGGTCAGTACATGCAACCTTCGCGCAAGAATATAGCAGTAACAGAATATATTACTCCTGAGAAATTTGATGAATATAAACAAACCGGACTTCAAAAAGGTTTTCGTATTGTGGAAAGTGCTCCACTTGTCCGGTCTTCTTATTGCGCAGAAAAACATATTTAGATTTATTCTGTCATAGTTTTTGTTTTTTATTGTAGTAGCAAGTCATTTGATTTTTTTCTCAGATTTTAATTCTAATAAGACTATTACATTGATATTCTGAATCTTAAGTGCGATTAAAACTTTATAGACAGAATCTATATGAATATAGTTAATCATTTTTCTAAAAAATCAGTTCACCTAATAAAAATAGATGTATATTTGTAGTGTAAATCTTAGACAATTGATTTCGAAAGAGCTCTTTAATTTGCTATTCTTCAGTATAACTAACTGACAATCATAACTTATTATTTACAAAGAAGGTTTTTTCAAGATAAATTCGTTTCAGATATGCAATTCTGATTTTTGATAAAATATTCAAAAACAGAAAGTTTTATTTATTCACGTATAAAACTGCAGCATTATGAAAAACGTACAATTTGAAAATGAATTAGTTGCATTACAAAGCAACATGCGCAATTTTGCCTTTTCACTCACACTGAATCGCGATGATGCCGAAGATCTTTTACAAGATACAACTCTTAAAGTATTAGACAATCAGGATAAATTTACTGATAATGTAAACTTTAAAGGTTGGGTTCTTACAATAATGAAGAACATATTTATCAATAACTATCGTAAAATCGTTAGAAATCAGACTGTTGTTGATAAAACTGAGGATCTTCACCATTTAAATTTACCTCAAAACTCAGGTTTTGATAGTCCTGAAGGTTCATACGCAATTGGAGAAATATCAAATACTATAGCATCCTTTGCTGATGATTATCGTATTCCGTTCACAATGCATGTACAGGGATTTAAATACGAAGAAATAGCTCAACACATGAATTTACCTATTGGTACTGTGAAAAGCCGTATTTTCCTTGCACGCAAAAGGCTTCAGGAGCAACTAAAAGATTACCGCTATTAACAAAACACAATTCTTTCTTCATTTAGCCGTAGTATTTAACTACGGCTTTTTTTTTATTCCAAATGAATTCATAACTTTGTCGGAATGAATAGAAAAAAAGAAGTATATTTGTGGTTTTTCCGAAAATCCAATTATTATTTAATAAATATTCATTATGAAACACTTTCCCCCATCTGAACTAATTATTAATGGAGATGGAAGCATCTTTCATCTTCACCTGAAACCCGAACAACTGGCCGATAATGTAATATTGGTAGGTGATCCCGGTCGGGTAGAATTGGTGGCATCTTATTTCGACACACAGGAATGTTCGGTTTCAAGCCGTGAATTCAACACCATAACCGGAACTTATAAGGGCAAACGTATTTCAGTTATTTCTACCGGAATAGGCACTGACAATATAGATATCGTTGTGAATGAACTTGATGCATTGTCAAACATCGATTTTCAAACAAGAACTGAAAAAACTGAATTCAGGCAACTTACGATAATACGCATTGGTACTTCAGGTGGTATGCAGCCTGAAATTCCATTGGGTAGTTTTCTGATTTCCGAAAAATCTATTGGTTTTGATGGAATGCTTAATTTCTATGCCGGTCGCGATTCGGTAAGTGATTTAGCTTTTGAAGATGCCATGAAAAAACATTTAGCTTGGAATCCGCAACTGGCTGCTCCATATGTGGTTGATTCTGATGTTGAATTAATGAATCGTATTGGAAAAGACGACATGCTTCGTGGTGTAACAATCTCGGCAAATGGTTTTTACGGACCTCAGGGACGTGTTTTACGCCTTAATCTTGCCGATATGGATATCAATAACAAGATTGAGAGTTTCCGTTATGGCAAATATAAAATAACTAATTACGAAATGGAAGGCTCTGCCATTGCCGGATTATCCAAATTGATGGGACATAAAGCCATGACTGTCTGCTGTATTATTGCTAACCGCCGTGTGGAAGCTGCTAATACCGATTACAAACCTTATATTGAGAATCTGGTTCAAACGGTATTGGAAAGGATTTAGTGGGTATACAAGCTATAAACTATTAACTACCAACTATAAACTCTAAACCATGTCAACAACCACAGCTGCCATTTCTACTGCTCCGGGTATCGGTGGTATTGCTGTTATTCGTGTATCTGGAAATGATGCAATAAAAAACTGCGATACCATTTTTGTGCCTAAGACTAAAAAGAACAGTCTGACCACACAAAAACCTTTCAGCATCCGAATTGGAAGAATTGTAACCCAATCAGGTGAAATTGTGGACGAAGTGTTGGTAAGTGTTTTTAAAGCTCCACATTCATTTACCGGTGAAGAAGTTGTGGAAATTTCATGCCACGGCTCGGTGTTTATACAACAACAAATCTTACAACTTTTGCTTGAAACCGGTTGTAAACTCGCTCAACCGGGCGAATTTACGCAACGGGCTTTCCTGAATGGCAAAATGGATTTGTCGCAGGCTGAAGCTGTCGCTGATTTGATTGCTTCTACTTCAGCTGCCTCACACCGCATGGCATTAAATCAAATGCGTGGAGGATTTTCGAATGAACTTGTAAAACTGCGCACTCAATTGCTTGATTTTGTTTCACTTGTGGAACTTGAACTTGATTTTACTGAAGAGGATGTAGAATTTGCCGACCGCTCTAAACTAAAAAAACTGGCAACTGAAATAAGCGAACTGATTACCCGCCTTGCTGATTCATTCCGCGTGGGAAATGCACTGAAAAATGGTATTCCGGTAGCGTTGGTAGGTGAAACGAATGTAGGAAAATCAACATTACTGAACTTACTGCTGAATGAAGAAAAAGCTATAGTTTCAGATATTCACGGTACAACACGCGATTCGATTGAAGATTCAGTCGATATCAATGGTATCAATTTCCGTTTTATTGACACAGCCGGCATTCGCAACACAAAGGATAAGGTTGAAAACATGGGTATCGAGCGTACCTATCAAAAAATTGAACAGGCTTCGATTGTACTCTGGCTGATTGATTGTACGCAGGTGAGTGAACATATCGAATGGCTTACCGACCGAATCGCCAAACGTGCCGAAGGGAAGAAAATAATCCTTGTTTTCAACAAGATAGACAAAATTGCTGAAGATGAACGTGAAGTACTTGGAGAACTTTTCGAACAATTTGAAGGCGAACGAATTTATATCTCAGCCCGAAACAAAATAAATACCGATAAACTGCAAAAGGCATTAGTTGTTGCAGCTCAGCTTCCGGAAATTAATCCTGGTGATGTGGTAGTGAATAATGTGCGTCACTACGAAGCCCTCAAAAATGCCCAAACAGCTATCAACCGTGTTATTGAAGGATTAGATTCCGGCATTTCAGGCGATTTTCTTTCGCAGGACATCCGTGAATGCATGCATTTCCTTGGAGAAATAACAGGGCAAATATCTAATGATGAGATACTTGGAAATATATTTGGCAAATTCTGTATCGGGAAATAATTAACGATTATTAACTATCAAAATCAATCACAAAAACACATTAAAGTCCTGTTTATCAGGGCTTTTTTTGTGCAGTAAAATTATTGATAATAATTATTGATATTGCTTTTTACGCATATTTTTGTACCTTTGCTGTACCTTTTCTTACAAAAGATACAATCTTTGTACCTTTAACAAATACATAATGCACACTTTTAGACTATGATAGACTATAGTAGAATATAGTGGGCTTAAAATGGCGAAATAAACAACATGAAATTTATAGAAATACGCAAAATTTGTGATTGGTGTGGTAATGAATTTATCGCATTAAAAAGTAGTACTCGTTATTGTTCTCACATTTGTAATAGTAGAGCTTATAAAGCAAATATTAGAACAAAGAAAAAAAATACAATCGAAAAGCAAACCGATGAAATTATAAAAAATAAACCCATTGCTGATTTTAAAGATCAGGAATTTTTAAAGTGTGCTCAAGCTGCATTATTAATGGGAGTATGTAAACAAACTGTTTATAATCTCATTGAATCAGGTACACTTAAAGCGGTAAGATTATCAAGTAGAATGACAATTATTAGAAGAAAAGATATTGATGCTTTACTTGAAATTGAAATACCTTATGAACCAAAACAGAAAAAAGAGAAAACTCCAATTACTGAATTTTATACTCTCGATGAAATTACGGAGAAATTCGGAGTGAAAGTCAGAAGAATCTGGGATATTATAAAAACCAAAAACATCCCAACAACCAAATTGGGAAACAAAACCTATATCAGTCAGAAACACATTGACAACTATTTTAAAAACAAGAACAAAAAGCCTCATCCGGAGATACCGGATTCAAAGGAATTTTATACCATACCTGAAGCTATGGATATTTATCAATTGACAAGAGATGCATTGTATTACTATTGTTCATATTATAGTGTTACGAGGGTGAAAAAAGGCAGAAACGTGGAAATAAACAAAAAGGAATTAGACAAATTATTTGAAAAACCGATTATTATATGAGTGTAACATTAAGAGAAAAATCAATCAAAGGGGGCGAACAGAAATCACTGTATCTTGACTTCTATCCGGCAATCAGAAATCCAAAAACAGAAAAAGTAACCCGCCGGGAATTTTTGGGTATCTATGTTCACTCACGACCGTCAACAGAAAATGAAAGAGCATTAAATAAAGAAAAAAGAGCGAAAGCAGAAGCAATTAGAGGATTACGTGAAATGCAAATCATTAATCAGAATTACTGCTGTTGCGTTTACATTTAACATGTATTGATATTAAAATAAGCTAAGTTGCTCTTTGACATTTTGATTGAATTGACGTTCTTCGCATAGCAAGTCACGTATAGGTGTTTTGTCTAAGGC
>CAIQOG010000502.1 GCA_903873355.1 uncultured Bacteroidales bacterium | reverse complement strand
CTTCTACCCTTAATGGTAAAAATTATTGGTCGATGGCGTTTATTCCGCTTACTGCAACCAGCGTAACAACCGTTGCCAACGAATATAAGAAATACGCTTATGTTTTTCCGGTAAAAACAACTGCAGCATATTCTTTCAACGAAACTACATCGGTAATGCATACCGATTTCACAGTTCAGACTGAAGTAAAAGAAGGAACTGAAACTAATATGCTGATAGGTTTGCTTCCTCATCAATGGGGACATTTAGCACCCGGTTCAGCTGCGCCTGACAAATACAGCTATGCTACCGTTCGTGGTGAAATGAAAACCATGGCCGGAAACAGTTTCAGTGTTGAGAATACGTTTCATGGCATTTTGCCGACTTTGCCCTATGTGGATAATTACAGCAAAGGATTTATGCCAACAAATCTGACTGAAAAAATAGCAGGACTGGAAAATAGCACGATGGCTACCTGGACGGATTCATATAACGAAGGTCAGGTGTTTAATCAGCTTATGCAAACAGCCCGCATTGCCAATGAAATGGGTAATATTGCTTCGCGCGATAAAATTTTAGCCACCCTTAAAACCCGTCTCGAAAATTGGTTTAAAGCCGATAACGGCGAAGTGGCTTTCTTGTTTTATTATAATTCCACCTGGTCATCTATGATTGGTTATCCTGCAGGATACGGTCAGGATAATGGATTAAATGACAAGCAATTCCACTGGGGGTATTTTATTCAGGCAGCATCTTTTGTAGCACAATTCAGTCCCGGTTGGGCAGCTCAGTTTGGTGGTATGGTGAACATGTTGGTTCGTGATGCTGCGGCTTATGACCGGAATGATACTATGTTCCCATATTTAAGAAATTTTAGCCCGTACGCGGGTCATAGTTGGGTAGATGGTTTTGCCAACAATCCACAGGGAAATAATCAGGAATCAAGTTCCGAAAGTATGAATTTCAATGCCTCACTTATTAATTGGGGACAAACGATTGGAGATAAAACCATTCGTGATTTGGGAATTTACCTCTATACAACCGAACAAACCGGTATTGAAGAGTATTACATGGATATTCATCACCGAAACTTTCCGGCTACTCAAAAATACAGTCTGTATTCACGTGTTTGGGCAAATAGCAATGATAATCAAACCTTTTGGACGGGTGATATTGCTGCTTCTTATGGTATAGAAATGTATCCGATTCAGGGAGGTTCTCTTTATTTAGGGCAAGATACGGTTTACGTGAAACGCCTTTGGGACGAGATTGTAGCCAATACAGGTATCTCAAATAATCAGGTTAATCCAAATCTTTGGCACGACATTATGTGGGAATATCTCGCATTTAAAGATCCTGCTAAAGCCATTACCATGTATAATTCATTCCCGAACCGCGATATTAAATTTGGTATTTCCGATGCACAGACTTACCATTGGTTACACGCCATGAATGCGTTGGGACGGGTTGATGCTGCAGTTACAGCCAACTATCCTATTGCAGCTGCTTTCGTCAATAATGGAGTGATTAATTATGTGGCTCAAAATTATACATCATCACCCATTATTGTTACGTTTTCTACAGGATATCAATTGGTAGTTCCTGCCGGAAAAATGGCAACCAGTATGGATGGAAGATATTCCGGAACGATTAGTTCGACATTTGGTCAGGCTTTTGTAGGCGGAAGTGCAGCGTTGACTGTTGCTGCTTCGGGTGGTACGCCAACCAAAGTTGAATTTATGGATGGAACGGTTTCGTTGGGAACTGTTACAACTGCTCCGTTTGTTTCAACAGCAACTAATTTGCAACTGGGAATTCATAATTTCTACGCTAAAATTTTCGATGGAGATAAATACAACGTAACTAACACAGCTCAGGTTTTGGTTGGAAACGAATTACCATACGGTGGAACAGTTTCGGCAATTCCGGGAACAATTGAAGCTGGAAAATACGACATTTTTGAAGGCGGAAAAGGTCAGAATATCACTTATTTGGATGTTACAACTGCCAATGCAGGTAATTTCCGGATGGACGAATATGTGGATGCTTCAACCGATGCAGCAGAAGGAGCAGTTGTAGGAACAATTGCTTCCGGCGAGTGGATGAAATATACAGTCAATGTGGCTCAATCGGGTTTGTACTCATTTGCATTCCGATATGCTTCCGGCAATTCGGCCGGTGGTGGTCCATTCCATCTGGAACTTGATGGTCAGACAGTTT
The DNA here is from genome assembly GCA_903873355.1 of uncultured Bacteroidales bacterium. Next base: position 3,208 of record CAIQOG010000502.1, on the reverse strand, counting down.
CATCAGATATTCCTGTGCCTTCAACATCTTCTACAGTTTGGACTATCTGGGCTACAAAAACGGTAGCTGATGTTCCTTTGACAGCAGGTAAGCATATATTGAAAGTGGCATTTTCATCCGGAGAATTTAATCTGGGAAAAATGACCTTTGCCCGTACAGGTGATTTGACATTCAGCTTTCCGACTGCGAATGCAGGCACGGATGTGAAAGTCGTTCTACCGACAACTTCAACAAGTTTGGATGGTTCGGCAAGTACAGAATCAGGTTCAAAAGCTCTGACTTACAAATGGGAACAGGTTTATGGTCCGACAGTGGCTCTGTTTACTGATAATACTGCCATCAAACCATCTATCAGTGGATTGGTTGAAGGAATGTATCAATTTAAACTAACAGTTACAAATACCGATTTGCGATCAGCATATGCTACTGTACTTGTTATGGTTACCAGTACTGCCAATGTTCCTCCAACGGTTTCGTTGACTGCTCCTGCTGATAATTCAACCTTTACTCAAGGTAAACCGGTAACGCTATCTGCTACTGCCAGTGATTTTGACGGAACAATTACGAACGTTGATTTTTATCAGGGAACTACCTTGATTTCAAGCGCTACAACTGCACCTTATACAGCTACATGGAATCCGACAGTCGGAAATTATGTGATAACTGCTAAGGCAACCGATAATGGAGGCGCAGTAAGTACATCGCAGGCAGCTAATGTAACAATTGCTCCATTAATGATGTGTACAACTACATCGACTGTTGCTACACAAGGATCATTCTCTGTGGGTTATAAATGTACATATGAAACAGTGGGTTCAGATGTTACTATAACATTCGAATTGCTGGATAATCAACCGGGTCTTATTGCCTATTTATGGAAAGAAACGCCTTTTGCAGAGTCACAAATGACCAATGTAAGCGGAAGGATCTTTAGCGCAAAAATTGGTGGTCAGGTAGCCGGAACAACAATAAGTTATGCTTGTAAATTTGCTTATTCAGGTGGTATGTCGGTAACGAAATATATCACATACGTTGTGGGAACTGATTGTGGAAGCACAACGAATGATACCCAAGCACCAACAAACTTTACGGCTACAGTTGGAGCTATAACAGGTACTTCTGTTGAACTGATTCTGAATGGTACAGATGATTCAGGTACAATAGTTTACAATGTTTCGTATGGTTCTACTACCAAAAGCGTATCAACTAATTCGGGAGTTCAGAAATCACTTCTGATAACAGCCTTAACTCCAAGTACAAATTATTCATTCAGTATCACTGCAAGTGATTTGACAGGGAATATGGCTGCAAATAATCCGATTGTATTATCGGCAACAACTTCTGTAAATACCAATACCGATTGTGCCGGAACTGCATCCGCTGCTGCTCAGGGAACATTCTCGGTGGGATATAAATACGGATTTGTTACTTCAGGTACAGACGTTACTGTCACTTTTGAATTGTTAGATAATCTATCAGGTGTAGTTGCATATCTCTGGAACTATACTTCCGGATTTGCAGAAACTTCAATGACCAATGCCGGTGGAAAGAAATTCAGCATTAAGTTGACTGGAAAAACTGTTGGATCAACTCTTCAGCTTGCTTGTAAATTTGCTTTTGCAGGTGGTATGGCGGTTACTAAAACTTTCCCTTATGTTGTTGGAAATGATTGTGCAGGAACTGCCGTAGAAAATGTAATGTTAACCCAACCATTCTTCTATCCTAACCCTGTTAAGGATGTATTACACATTGTTCTACCTGAAGATAACTGCAGGTTGATGATGTATGATATTGTTGGTAAATGCGTTTTTGATGCAAAAATTCCTGCAAATTACAACCTGAACATGAGTGACTTCAAAACCGGAATTTATTTTGTAAAAGCTGAAAGTTCTCTTGGAATCCTGAACTCAAAAGTAGTTAAAGAATAATTCTCAGTTAGTCATTTAATCCCACTCTTCCTCCCTCTCCATTTGGAGAGGGTTTGGGTGTTGTATGAATTTAGGAATACAAAAAATCAATTAAAAAGCAGATGAAAATCAAATTAGCATTTGTAATTGTTTTGTGTCAGATGTCTTTAATTTCAGTGTTTGCTCAATCGAAATCGAAAATTGAAATTAAAGATAACTGGTACTGGTTAAATGGCGAAAAGTTCTTTATTAAAGCCATTGGTTATGAGATTGGTGCCCGTCCTGGACAGCATCCTTACGAAGGTGTACGAACCGATGATTTGGATTTTCTGAAATTCGATTTAAAAGTGATAAAAGAAGCCGGATATAACACAATACGAACCTGGAGTCAGTTTTCTGAACCTCAGTTAAAAGTAGTACAAGCTTCCGGGTTAAAGCTTATCATGGGACTCGAAATTAATCCGGAAGGTAATTATGGAGACCCTGTTTTTGTAAAAAAATGCGAAACTGATGTCGCCAAGGTGATGACGTTTGCTAAAAAATACGATTGTATCATCACATATTTAGTTATCAATGAGCCACAAACCGACCATGTGTATAAAATGAGTGGAAATGCGTTTGTCAACTTAATGAAAACGCTAATTAACCTTATTCATACAGAACATCCCGGCATTCCTGTAACGCTTTCGGCAAATGCTATGATTAGTGATTACATGGATGAAAGCTATTTTGATGTGAATGCTTACAATTGTTACGACCACACCGAAGCGCAAACTGCCACCATGGGTTTCAAAGATTATGTCAAAGGTCTTGTTGAGCTCAACGGTCGTACTAAACCATTTATTTGCACTGAGTTTGGATATTCGGTTTCGCACAAAGGTTATGGGCGCTATGGAGGACAAACGCTTACACAGCAAAGTAATGGTCTAATTTCGAATTACCGCGATTTACTCGATGCCGGTGCAGTAGGAATGTGTCCGTTTTACTATGCCGATGGCTGGTGGAAGGGTGGTGACAAAAATTATCATAATCCCGATCAACCCGAAGAATGGTTTGGTTTCTGGGGTTACAGCGATGTGAACGACAAATTCGGTTCGCCACGTCCGGTCTGGTTTGCAATGCGCGACTATATGAAGGCATTGATTATCAGTCCGAAAAACAATGAGATTTATCAATCAGGAAAAATTCCATTGGAACTTTACACCGATAAGGATGTGAGTATAGTTACAGTCAAACTCAATGATAAAGTGCTGTTTTCTAAAAATATAACGAAAGAAGGCTATTTTTCTGACCAATTAGAT
>CAIQOG010000501.1 GCA_903873355.1 uncultured Bacteroidales bacterium | reverse complement strand
GGGAGTTTAAATAGTAAATGACTAACTGGTCAATGACTTTATTTCTTCCACAATTTATTCATATCTTCCAGTGTTTTTCCTTTGGTTTCTGGAACCATTTTCCAAACAAAAATGGCCGAAAGAACAGACATTACGCCGTACAGACAATAGGTGAAAGTAATACTGAAGGCTTCCAGGCTTGGGAAAGTTGACGATACCACAAAGTTGGCAATCCACTGTGCTGCAACTGCAATAGCCACTGCTTTTCCACGTACGGTGTTCGGAAAAATTTCCGAAATCAATACCCAACAAATTGGTCCCCACGACATCATAAACGAAGCCGAATAGATAACAATGAATATAAGCGTACTTACGCCGATAATTTGTAGATAAGCTAATAAACCAATGGCAAACATACCAATAGCCATACCCACCGAACCGATAATCAACAGCGGTTTACGTCCGAATTTATCCACTGTGAAGATAGCAACCAGTGTAAATACAATGTTGATAAAGCCCATAATTACGGTTTGATACATAGCAGCATCGTTTCCTGCACCCAGTTTTTTGAAAATGGTTGGGGCGTAGTAAAGCACCACGTTAATTCCCACCACTTGTTGGAAAACAGAAAGAAGAATACCAATAATCAATACTTTCCAGCCATAAGCCAATACTTTCTCAACGATTTCGTGGTGTGCAGAGTCTTTGATTTCCTGCAAAATTTCACTTGCTTTAATTGAACCGTTGATTTTGCCTAAAATATGCAGGGCTTTTTTCTCATGACCTATCAACGCCAGATGACGCGGAGTTTCGGGTACAAAGAAAAGCAGTACACCAAACAAAGCAGCCGGTACAGCATTGGAAGCGAACATATAACGCCATCCCTCAGCATCAATCCATGTTTGTGGCTGACCTTTGGTAATGAAATAGTTTACAAAATACACCACCAGCATACCGAAAATGATGGCAAACTGGTTCCATGAAACTAACTTTCCGCGAATATCTGCCGGTGCAATTTCAGCAATATACATGGGGCAAATGGCAGATGCCAACCCAACTCCGATACCACCAATCACGCGGTAAATGTTGAAAGCGATCAACACCGAAACAGATCCATCGCCCTTAGCAAAGAAAAATGCTTCGGGGAAAGCCGCACCACAAGCCGAAATGAAAAACATCATTGCAGCCACCAATAAGGAATTTTTACGTCCCAAATGCTCTGCAAAAATTCCGGAAACTGCACTACCCAAAATACAACCGATTAACGCGCTGGATACTGTAGCACCATGATAGAATGTAGCCATACTCCCAAAAGTAGCTTCATTCAGGTGGAAAACCGTTTTCAATGAATCGACAGCACCCGAAATAACAGCTGTGTCGTATCCGAAAAGCAAACCTCCAAGTGTTGCCACCAGGGTTATGCCGAAAATGTATAATTTACTTCCTTTATCTGTGTTCATTTTTTTTAGATTATTAGATGTTAGAGCCAAGAACCAGGATATTAGAACCAAGAGTGAAGAATGAAGTGCAAAGTTTGTATTTTCAATAAAACCTTGGTTTTTATCTCTGTCTTTGGTCTAACATCTTGGTTCTAATATCTAAAATCTGATTAAATATACATATTTACAATTGCTTCGTAAAGTTCCTGTTTTCCGCTGATTTGTTTCGGTTCGCCATTGGCTTTCGCGTAAGCGTACACATCTTCGAACGAAAGTTTTCCTTCTTCGAATTCTTTACCTTTACCGGCATCCCATGAAGCATAACGGTCGGAAACCATTTTCTTGTAAGGAGATTTTTCCAAAATAGCAGCAGCAGCTTCTAAAGCGCGAGCCATAACATCCATTGCACCAACGTGAGCAATAAATAAATCATCGTTATCGGTTGAGTTACGACGGATTTTAGCATCGAAGTTAGTACCGCCACCCTGCATACCACCGCCCTGAAGAACAACCAACATTGCTTGTGTCAGTTC
>CAIQOG010000500.1 GCA_903873355.1 uncultured Bacteroidales bacterium | reverse complement strand
GGTATTTATATTCCAACCTAAATTTAAGGAATTATCCGGATTATTATTTTGGGGTAAGCAATAAACAGACTGATGTAAAACAGGGTTTCACATCTCAAAACCTATCATTATTATTACAACCGCAGTATATAATCTCAAAACATATTCTTATTGGCGGTTCGCTTTCAGCCAGGTTTGAAAGAACTTTGACTGATTCAACTTTCGAAAATAATAGAATCAGGATATTTAGTAAATTCGGTAGCGATGGTTGGAGTCCGTTTTCAATTGTTAGTCTTGGATTGGTGGCTGCATTTGACAATCGTGATAATCAGTTTTATCCAACTAAAGGAGTTTTTGCAAAAATGTCATTGTCGGCATCAAAATCTGGATTAGGAAGCAGCTATTCTGTACAGGAAATCTTGTTCGATATACGTCAGTATATTCCGTTGTTTGGAACACACACTTTGGCGTGGCAAATTTATTGTGATGGTGTTTTAGGTGATCAGGGAATCCCTTTTCAGATGTTGCCTACCGTAGGGGGACGTGATTTGATGCGTGGATTCAGGCAGGGAATGTATCGTGAAAATGTGCTGGTGCTGTCACAACTTGAATACAGGTTGCCAATTTACAAACGTTTGAAAGCTGCAGTTTTTTGTTCAGTTGGCGATGTTATGAGCAGTTCTGATTACCGGATTGATAAATTGAAAGTAGCCTATGGTGCCGGTTTGCGTTATAGATTGAATGATGCAAGGGTTCATCTGAGGCTTGATTTTGCCGGTAACAATTATGGTGATAAATTGCAGTTTTACATAACAGCAACTGAAGCTTTTTAGTAGCAAGTTTTTAAAGTCAAAAGTCTATAAAGTTTTGACTTTAAAATTTTCGCACTGTCAACTTACTTTATAAACTTTTTTACTTTCAACTTATAACTCAAATATGACAGGATTAGTTGTCAAAAATACAGGAAGCTGGTATCAGGTAAAAACTGATAAGGGGGAACTTGTGGATTGCAAGATCAAGGGTCATTTTCGTATGCTTGAAATCCGTAGCACGAATCCCATAGCTGTGGGCGATATAGTTGATTTTGAGATGAATGCAGATGGGACAGCCATGATTCATGCTATTCACGACCGCAAAAACTACATCGTACGCCGTTCATCCAACCTTTCCAAACAATCACATATTTTGGCTGCAAATTTGGATATGGTAGCGCTGATTGTAACAGTAAATTATCCCGAAACTTCTACTGTTTTTATTGACCGTTTTTTGGCAACTTGTGAGGCTTATGCAGTTCCTGCCTGTCTGGTTTTCAATAAAACAGACCGATACAACGAAAGTGAAATGAAGTATTTGGAAGCATTGACAAATTTGTACGAATCCCTTGATTATCCGGTTTTTGCTATTTCGGCGAAAGAAAAACACAATTTGGAAAAACTCTCCATTTTTCTGGAAAACAAAAATACACTGTTTTCGGGGAATTCAGGTGTTGGAAAATCAACGCTCATTAATGCGGTAGCACCTCATTCTATGGCTAAAACAGCTGAGATTTCATCTTATCACAACAAAGGAATGCATACCACCACTTTTTCTGAAATGTTTGAACTTAAAAATGGTGGACATATTATTGACACACCCGGAATTAAGGGGTTTGGTACTATCGATATGAAAGTGAATGAAATCAGTCATTATTTCAAGGAAATCTTTGCAGTTTCAAAGCAATGTAAATTCGGTAATTGTACGCATGTTCATGAACCGGGTTGTGCAGTTTTACAAGCAGTTGACAATCATGTGATTAGTACTTCCCGTTATTTGAGTTATCAAAGTGTTTTGGATGATTGTAACGAGGGTAAATATAGATAAAATGAATATTTTTGCACAATTAACTAACAATTTATATCGAAAACAGAACGAAATACAAAAATATTAAATACATTTGCATATATATTTTACAATCCACATAAATAAATAATATCTAAATTGATAAATAACACTATGGCACAACATCAAATTGATCGTTTAGACAAAAAAATCCTACAGTTGATTTCACAGGATGCCCGAATTCCTTTTCTGGAAGTGGCTCGTGAGTGTAATGTGTCAGGTGCGGCCATTCATCAGCGAATTCAAAAACTGAGAAATACTGGAATCATCAAAGGTTCTGAGTTTGTTATTGATACTTACAAAGTAGGATATCAAACTTGTGCTTATATTGGGATTATTCTTAACGATATTAATATGTTCAATTCAGTGGTTGAAGAACTTAAGAAAGTACCTGAAGTTGTTGAATGTCATTATGCAATAGGAAAATATTCGATGTTTGTAAAGATTTATGCCCGCGACAACCGTCATTTGTTACAAATTATTCTCGATCATCTGACCACTATCACAGGTATTGAGCATACTGAAACTTTTCAGATTTCATTGGATGAGATTTTCCGTCGACAACTATCTGCTTTCAATATTGATACAACAGTGGAAGTTATTGAAGAAGAGTAATTTGCAGTTAACATATAGATACAGAAAACGCCTCATTTTGTGAGGCGTTTTTTTATTTAATAAGTGAAGTTACATTCTTTCAGGGACATCAATTCCAAGCAATAGCATCGCCGATTTTACAACCGATGCAACTGATTCTGACAACACCAGACGGAACTGTTTCAAAGCCTGATTTTCCTCTTTCAGAATCGTAAAATCGTGGTAAAACTGATTGTATTCTTTCACCAGTTCATAGGTATAATTGGCAATTAAAGCTGGGCTAAATTCTTCACCGGCTTCACGAACAATTATTGGAAATTGTGTCAGCAACTGAATCAGATTACTTTCTTTTTCTGAAATTTCAATATCAGTTGAACTTAACAATCCGAAATCAATTCCTTGTTCCGAAGCTTTGCGCAATACTGATTTGATGCGGGCATGAGTATACTGTATAAATGGTCCGGTATTTCCATTAAAGTCAATCGACTCTTTAGGATTGAAAGTCATGTTTTTTCGTGGATCGACTTTCAGGATAAAGTATTTTAAGGAACCCAATCCCACCATGCGAACAATGGTTTCAATTTCTTCAGGTGTACAGTTATCAAGCTTGCCAAGTTCCTGTGAAGTTTCACGAGCGGTTTCTATCATTTCTACCATTAGGTCATCGGCATCTACCACAGTTCCCTCACGACTTTTCATTTTCCCTTCGGGTAATTCAACCATGCCGTATGAAAAATGTACCAGATCTTTTCCCCACTCAAAGCCCAGTTTGTCGAGCAAAATGGCTAAAACCTGGAAATGATAATTTTGCTCATTTCCAACCACATAAACCATTTTATTGATAGGATAATCGTTGTAGCGTAGTTTAGCAGTGCCAATATCCTGTGTCATATACACCGAAGTTCCGTCGGCACGAAGAAGCAGTTTTTCATCCAGTCCATCACCGGTTAAATCAGCCCAAACTGAACCATCTTCACGACGATAAAAAGCTTTTGATGCTTCGCCACGTTCCACCTCCGATTTACCTTCGAGGTATGTTTCAGATTCATAATATATTTTATCGAAACTTACGCCCATTTGCTGATAGGTTTTGTCGAAGCCGGAATAAACCCAACCGTTCATCATTTCCCAAAGTTGGCGTACTTCTGCATCGTTATTTTCCCATGCAAGCAACATTTTCTGAGCTTCGAGAATTAGTGGAGCTGTTTTTTTTGCTTCTTCTTCAGTCAGACCTTTGGCGATTAAACCCTGAATTTCAGCTTTATAATGTTTGTCAAAAATCACGTAATACTTCCCAACTAAATGGTCACCTTTAAGGCCAGAGCTTTCAGGAGTTTCGCCGTTTCCAAACAGTTTCCATGCCAGCATAGATTTACATATATGGATACCACGGTCGTTTACAATATTGGTTTTCACCACTTTCCATCCGTTTGCTTTTTGGATTTCTGCTATACTGTGTCCGAGCATGTTGTTGCGAATATGTCCTAAGTGAAGCGGTTTGTTAGTATTTGGCGACGAATATTCAATCATCATCAATGCTG
>CAIQOG010000499.1 GCA_903873355.1 uncultured Bacteroidales bacterium | reverse complement strand
TGAAGGTTTTGTGGTATATACTGATTTTCAATCAGCCGGAAAAGGGCAAACCGGAAATACATGGGAAGCGGAACAAGGAAAGAATCTGCTTTTCAGCATGCTGCTTTATCCACAGAAAATTCAGGCTGACGAATTGTTTCTGATTTCGCAGTTAGTGAGCCTGGCTATCAAACAAGCGCTGGATAAATACACGAACTACATTGAAGTAAAGTGGCCGAATGATATTTATTGGAAAGATAAAAAACTTGCCGGCATATTGATTGAGAACTCCTTTCAGGCAAACAAAATAAAAACGGTGATTGGTATCGGTCTGAATGTGAATCAGAAAACGTTTCGAAGCGATGTACCCAACCCTGTTTCGCTGCGACAAATCACCGGTCGCTCATTCAACCGTAAAAAACTCCTGAAAGCTATCAGTAATAATATACAGGAAATTTATCGTGAATTAAATACAGACTTCATACGTTCAGAATATTCCCGCATCATGTACCGCAGAAATGGATTTCATTCTTATAAAACGGATATAGAAGAGTTCAAAGCTAAAATAGTAACTGTACATCCTGATGGAAAACTGGAACTTGAAACAGAGTTGGGCGAAAGGAAAGGATTTTATTTTAAAGAAGTGCAGTTCATCTAATTTCCCGCTCGGCTGTGCCTCTTGGTTTCCAAGAATTATTCAATTTCCAATTGTTCGCTCGTTATAACAGTTAAATAGCAGAAGAAATATTCAACAATCAATTTAATTGGAAATTGAGAATTGATTTATTGAAAATTACTTCACTTCCTCATAATCAACATACTCACCCTCACTTTTATCAAAAATCTTTGATTTTGAAGTTGGTTGTTGGAAATCCTGCGATTGTGTATTTTGTGATTGTGCATTCCGTTTTCCAAAACTGAAAATGGAACGGATAAATCCGAATATACTCGAAATAATCATTAATCCTATGAACAGGATAAATATGACGATAAAAAATAAGAAACCTAACATATTGATAATTTACAATTCATTCATTTACGATTTACAATTTTCTTTGAAATTTTCAAATACTCAAACTGTAAATTATTAATTGTCAATTAATTGATTAAAATACTGCTTTTGCCACCAGTTTCACGCTTTGAGTAGCCATCATGCTGTAGAAATGAATACTCGGAACGCCGTGAGCTATAAGGTCTTTAGCCTGTTGTGTACACCACTCCACTCCTACTTCCACCGCATCATTATCGGTTTTACAAGCACGCAAAGCTGCTGCAAATTCTTCAGGAATATAGGTAGAGAAAATTTTGGGAAGAACTGTCAATTGATTCATCAGCGTTATTGGCTTAATGCCGGGAATTATCGGTACATTAATACCGTTTGCCTTACATTTCTCGACGAAATCGTAATACTTTTGATTATCGAAGAACATTTGTGTAACCAGATATTCTGCTCCGGCATCTACTTTTTGTTTCGCGTAAATTAAATCCGATTCCAAATTGGGTGCTTCTTCGTGTTTTTCGGGATAGCATGCCATTCCATACGAAAAAGCTGAAATGGGCGATTTCATTTTAGAACCATCCAGAAACAGTCCTTCATTGAAATTATTTACCTGAACCTGTAATTCGGTAGCGTGTTTATGTCCGGTTGGTGAGAATTCTCGTTCATGTTTAGCTTTATCGCCACGCAACAAAAGTAAGTCTGTAATTCCCAGAAATTGGAGGTCAATCAGTGCATATTCAGTTTCTTCACGGGTAAAACCGCTGCATATAATATGTGGCACAACGGCAATTTTATATTTATTCTGAATGGCAGCAGCAATAGCAACTGTTCCCGGACGATGACGTTCAGCAACCTGCTCAAAGAGTCCGTTGGCTTTTTCTTTGAAAACCAGTTCGCTGCGATGAGTGGTTATATTGATGTATTTCGGATCAAATTCACGCAGGGTGTCTATGGTTCGATAAACAGTTTCGATACCGTTACCTTTCAACGGCGGTAACAATTCAAACGAAAAGGCAGTGGATTTAGCGCTCTTTATTTTTTCTACAACACTCATTTTCTATTTACAATTCACAATTTACAATTTACGATTGAAAACTGTCATTAATAATTTAAATCAGCCACAAAAGTACTACTTTTTTAATTCAGGGACAAGATTTAAAACTCCACAAAATAGCCCAGCAACCCTAAGAATATAAGCACAATTCCGGAAATGAGTTTTTCGTGGTGTTCCAATGAATCTGTTTTCAACTTATTTAATCCCTTAAGTCCAAGATAAACCAACCCAAGCATAATTGATAGTGTAACAACCAGATATACACTCGAAACGATTAGAATTCCGAGCCATCCTTTAGTTGCAGCCTGAAAGTAATAGGCCTCAATTTCAATACAAGGTGATAAAAACATACCAATACACATACTTATTAACACAGTTGATTTCGATTTTCTGGCTTTTAGTTTCTTGTTGTCAAGTTCAAAATGAAGATGATGATGCTTAGATTTAAAATCCATGACAATATAAATCAAACCTATAACAAGAAGTATCACCGGTGCAGCTATTCGTGTAATGTAACTGTAATTCTCTGAAAGTTTTATACCCACAAAACCAACTAAAATCCCAATAATTATCGTACTCAGCGTGTGTGCAAAACCGGTTATCAATGTTGCAAAAATTGATTCTCGGGTTGTCCATTTCTCTGCTTTTGAGATGGTAATAAGTGGAATCCAGTGATTTGGGAATAGCGGATGAATTAATCCCAACATTAAACTACCTATAAAAATTTGCCACATGGTTTTGAATCGGATTATAGTTTTGTTTTAAAAAACCGGATATAGCTAATAATAACACTCACCACCGGTTTTTGTTTTCTCCTTTTACCTAAACATTTTATATTACACGTAGTTGTGTATTTGTTTTCAGCTTTTTATTCAATAAATCAACCTGTTCCCAAAGTATCAGTTTTGCAGGTTTAGTCAACTCTAAAACCGCAGTTTCTCGTAGTATCAGTGCCGGAAAATACACACAGGCTGCGATAAAATCAAAAAGTGAAATTTCAACACATATATGCGAAACTTGTAAAAGTGTCCGGTTAATTTCTTCAGATTTCTCAGTACCAAAATCAATTACGAGTGGCTTTTCAGTTCCCAAATTGATTTCCGCATTTTCGACTGTAAAATCAACATAATTATATTCTTTTCTTATTTCAACAAGTTGTAACTCAGTCAGATTTTTCATTAGCGATACAACTTCCAGACTAATTATTCCATCAAAAAATAATGTTTGTTCTGTTTCTACTTTAGCGTCGGTCAGACTAAAAATAGAAGTGATCGTCTGATGTTCATCCCGTTCAACAACTATTTCTTTAAGGATTCTGTCAGGTTCACAAAACAAAAGATGACTGCCAACTCTGCTTATCATAAAGGGTTCAGAATTCTGCTCTTTTTAAACGATTTTCCGGATGGTCTTGGTGGCATCAGATTATCGTAATTAGGTGCTCCAATGTAATGCGTTGTATCGGCCTCCTGAACCAACCGTTTCAGACTATCGGCTTGTATAGAATTGAATTCACGAATCAGACAAATGCTGTCAAGGGTAGCGTTGAATTTTCCTTTAAATCCTGAACTACCTAACAAACAACCCGACACAGATTTGATTTTCAGCATCTTGTAAGCGGGCATTCTGAGTGTAAACCGACGTGTAAGTCCATCATTCTTAACCAACGTGTAAGTGTGGTCGGAAGTACCGTTGTAATAATTGATACGCAATTCTATGCGTTGTTTTTTGCATGAATCTTCCTTCGCAATACTAAGCAACAACTTCAGTTCATATATATCTTTGTAAAGAAAATCAGCTTGATTAATTTCAAAATCCAGTTTAGTACGTACTGAATCTTTTGTGAATTTATGATGGGTTGGTTTATTCCATACATTAGCTCTTATTTTACCAATATTAGCCCAATCAATTGGGTGAAACTTATTATCATCCACTTCTTTTTGTAAAACGGTCAGCTTTTTGATAACTTCATCATACATGTTATCAAACTTTTGCGGATTTTTAGTATACCAAACCAACGAAGAATCGAACTCAGTCTTTGTAATGTTGTGTTTTTTAAAAATATAATTGTAATATGGAGCTTTTAGGGAATATTGACTGTATGCAATGTTTTTTTCGGCCAGCAGAGCATCTGTTTTATGCATATCAACGAGCACTTCAGTCATTTCATTCTGACTCAATACACCCTTAGGTCGGAAACATCCCGACAAAAACATTGTGGCTACAATAATACACAACAACAAACGAAATAATTTATGATTCGACAGATATCTCATCTTCTTTTTTAGTTTCCAGACTATCATTCAACTCCTTACGAAAGAAAATCATAATAATACTTACCGCCACAGTTATAGCAGAATCGGCAATATTAAATATAGGACTGAAAAAAAGTGTATCGCCCGAGGTATTTTTAATAAGTGGAAAATAAAGCATATCCACCACCTTGCCATAAAATAAACCGGCATAACCACCACCTTCGGGAAATAGTGTTGCAACCTGCCCCATGTACTGACTGGCACTGAATATCATTCCGTAAAACAACGAATCTAGAATATTTCCGGCAGCACCGGCAAGCACCAACGAAACGGTAAGAATATAACCCGTTCTGACCTCTTTTTTTATCAATAACCTGATATAATATGCTAAAGCACCAACAGCGATAATCCTGAAAACAGTAAGAAATAACTTGCCAATAAGTTCCATCCCAAAAGCCATGCCGTTGTTCTCGATGAAATAAATTTTGAACCAACCAAACACATCTACTGACTCTCCCAAACTAAAATGAAGCTTGACATAGATTTTAACCGTCTGATCAACAATCAGAATTAAGAGGATAAGTAAAATGGATTTTTTTGCTATTGACATAAAGGTATTTACGATTTGGTTTTGTATCTAAAAAATATGGGAAATAGCAAATAAATTAATAGTCACTGTTTTAAAACACAAATTCGGCAACAGAGATTATTTCCGTTGCCGAATTGAAATGAGTTTTGCATCCGATTATCTCTGATCGTTTTTGGCTTCAATGCTCAACGTAGCATGTGGAACCGCGCGAAGTCTTTCTTTCGGGATTAGTTTGCCGGTTTCGCGGCAGACTCCGTATGTTTTATTTTCGATACGAATCATTGCCGACTGTAAATGCTGAATAAACTTCATCTGACGTTGAGCCAAACGGCCTGCTTCTTCTTTTGAAAGGGTTGAAGCACCTTCTTCCAAAACCTTAAACGTTGGCGATGTATCCATCACGTCGTTTCCATCCAAATTGGCTATTGCAAGTCGCAACTCTTCATATTCTTTCTGAGCTTTTTCAAGCTTTTCTGTAATCAGCGCCCGAAATTCCTCCAATTCTGCATCTGTATATCTTGTCTTTTCAGCCATAGTTGTAAATTTTTATTGTTCTCTTCAAATAACACTAACCCTTTAATCCGTCAGTTTTAAAATAGTTTGCGAAAATAGCAAAATTCTTTCAGTTGAACAATTATTTTGATATTAAATTTTAAACAATTCTTAATTATCTTTTTTTACTAATACTTTTACGATATAATCATCAAAATCCAACTCAGTAGCATCGACTATATTATCTTTCAACAAAACTGAGTTAGCTAATGTTTGCGTGGCAATGTAATTTGCATATTCCTTTACAGCCTCTACAATTTCTTCACGACTTTCGATTTCAATCACAATTTTGTCGGTGATTTCGTAACCGCTTGATTTACGAATGTTCTGAATACGGTTCACCAGTTCACGGGCAATACCTTCACGCAACAATTCGTCTGTAACAGTTATGTCAAGTGCCACGGTCAGTTTACCTTCATTAGCAACCAGCCAGCCTGGCATATCTTCGGTAATAATTTCCACATCCTCGGTGGTGATTTCCACATCACCCGAAGCTAGTTTAAGTATATATTCTCCTTTTCTCTCAATTTCGCTTATTTCATGACTGGTTATAGCGCCAAATGCCTCAGCAATTTCTTTCATTTGCTTACCATATTTCTTACCAAGCGTTTTGAAATTCGGTTTAATTTTCTTAACCAGATTTTCCATATCCGTATCAGCCGGAATTACTTCAATTTCTTTTACGTTCACCTCGGCTTTCACCAATTCGGCAATATAACTCAGCTGTTTGAAAGTAATTTCATCTGGTGCAGGTACTACTGCTTTAGTCAGCGGTTGACGCACTTTTTTCTCTGCTTTGCGACGCAACGCCAGTATCATGGACGAAGTTTGTTGCGCCAACTGCATACATTCTTCCAAATTAGAATCAATCAAAGCTTCATTATAAGTCGGGAAATCGGCCAAGTGAACAGATTCGGCAGCATCTTTTCCGGTCACAGCATTCAAATCCAGAAATAATTGATCGGCAAAAAAAGGTGCGATTGGTGCCATCAGTCGTGCTACGGTTTCAAGGCAAGTATAAAGCGTTTGATATGCAGCAATTTTATCTTCGTCGTATGCACCACCCCAGTAGCGTTTTCGATTGAGGCGCACGTACCAGTTACTCAGGTTTTCGCCCACAAAATCAGAAATGGCACGTCCGGCACGGGTTGGTTCATAGGTTTCATAAAACTCAGTCACATCTTTTGCCAGTGTATTGAGTAACGAAATAATCCAACGATCAATTTCAGGGCGTTTTTCCAAGGGTACTTCTGCTTCAGAATAGGTGAATTTATCGACGTTGGCATACAGCGAGAAGAACGAATAGGTATTATAAAGTGTACCAAAGAATTTGCGACGTACTTCTTCCACACCTTCCATATCAAATTTCAGGTTGTCCCAGGGCGAAGCGTTAGTCATCATATACCAGCGCAACGGATCGGAACCGTATTTTTCAATCGCGATAAATGGATCAACTCCATTACCCAGGCGTTTCGACATTTTATTGCCGTTTTTATCAAGAACCAAACCGTTAGAAATAACGCTTTTAAACGCCACCGAACCACGAACCATGGTACTGATAGCGTGCAATGTAAAGAACCAACCGCGGGTTTGGTCTACTCCTTCCGAAATAAAATCGGCAGGGAAGAACGAACCACTCTCCACCATTTCCTTGTTTTCAAACGGATAATGAAGTTGTGCATAAGGCATTGCCCCTGAATCGAACCAAACATCAATCAAATCGAGTTCGCGTTTCATCGGTTTACCCGAAGCAGAAACCAATAGAATTCCATCTACATACGGACGGTGTAAGTCAATATTTTTTACGGCATAATTATCAGCCGTATATTCACCTACTTTAAAATTTTTGTATGGATTTTCTGTCATAAAACCGGTTGCAATTGATTTCTCAATTTCCGAAATTAATTCTTCCACCGAGCCTATGCAAATTTCTTCCAAACCATCTTCACTGCGCCATATTGGTAGTGGAGTTCCCCAATAGCGACTGCGGCTCAGGTTCCAGTCCTGCAGGTTTTCAAGCCATTTTCCAAAACGGCCTGTTCCGGTCGAAACCGGTTTCCAGTTGATAGTATCGTTCAACGACATCATCTCTTCACGGCAGGCTGTGGTTTTGATAAACCAACTGTCCAGGGGATAATACAATACCGGCTTATCAGTTCGCCAGCAGTGTGGATAGTTGTGAATGTGTTTTTCAATTTTGAATGCAAGACCCTGCAGTTTCAGCATCACACAAAGGTCTATATCAAGCGTTGTCACCTCGGCAGTATCACCTGTTGGAGTTGGCTCTGGAGCTATTTCATATGCATTTTTCACGTAACGCCCGGCAAAATCTTTATAGAGTTCGGTATTGATATTTGATTTTACAAAACCTTCACTCAAATCAGCAATTTCAAAGAATTTTCCGCTGCGGTCAACCATCGGCTGGCGGTTTCCATCTTTGTCAATCAACAACAATGGTGGAACTCCGTTTTGTTTTGCCACACGGTCATCATCAGCTCCAAAAGTAGGTGCAATATGAACGATACCTGTACCGTCCTCTGTAGTTACGAAGTCTCCTGTGATAACTTTAAATGCTCCTTCACCCGGATTTACCCACGGAATTAGTTGCTCGTATTCAGTTCCAGCAAGTTCTGAACCTTTGTATTTTGCTGAAATCTCATATTCGTTTTTACCCATAACCGAGCCTAACAGACTTTCTGCTAAAATCAGATTACAAGCTTCTTTGGTATATGGATTGTGCGATTTTACCTTTACATAATCGATGTTTGGTCCTACGCACAAAGCAGTATTTGATGGTAAAGTCCACGGAGTTGTGGTCCAGGCAAGAAAATATGTATCAGTTTCACCTTTTACTTTAAATTGTGCCACACAGGTGGTATCTTTCACATCGCGATAACAACCGGGTTGGTTAAGTTCGTGAGTAGAAAGTCCTGTTCCGGCAGCAGGCGAGTAAGGCTGAATAGTGTAGCCTTTGTATAATAAGTTTTTATTGTAAAGTTGTTTGAGCAACCACCACAACGTTTCGATATAACGATTGTCATAGGTAATGTAGGGATCATTCATATCCACCCAATAGCCCATTTTGGTAGTCAAATCTTCCCACTCTTTGGTATATTTGAGCACGTCACGACGACAGGCAGCATTATAATCATCCACACTAATCGTTTTACCTATGTCTTCCTTGGTAATTCCCAATGCCTTTTCAACGCCAAGTTCTACAGGAAGTCCATGCGTATCCCAACCGGCTTTACGTTTCACCTGGAAGCCCTGCATGGTTTTATAACGGCAAAAAACGTCTTTAATGGTACGCCCCATCACGTGGTGAATGCCCGGCAGTCCGTTGGCCGAAGGCGGACCTTCATAAAACACAAACGAAGGTTTTCCTTCACGGGTTTCAATACTTTTATGAAAAACATCAAGTTCCTGCCAACGTTTCAACTGTTCTTTGTTTACGTCGGAAAGATTTAAGCCGGTATATTCTTTAAATTTAGTCATATACGAATTGAACGAATTAGAGACGAATTGAACGAATTTTGAGTTTAAACAACCCCAATCAATCCAATAACTGATTAACTAATAACTATTTCAGGGCTGCAAAATTACAAAAAATAAATGGAATAAGTTATTTCCGACACCGACAAAAAGCGTTTTTCAAAACAAGGAAGTTTTATGGAATGTTCTGAAACAGGTTCAATCATAACACTGTGTGAATATTTGTATATCAATCAGTTAGAATATCGTATTAATGTACTTTTATAACAATTAATATATTTTGCTACTGCATATTACTAATTAAGTCTAACTTTGTCAGACAGTAGAGTTGGAAATTGAAAGTTGACAATTATCAGAAAACGATTGGTACAATGAAAAAAAAGACATATAGTTTGATAACAGGAACGGGAAGTTATATTCCTTCTCGGGTTGTAAAAAATGAAGAATTCGTAACAAACGTGTTTTACGAGACGAACGGATTAAAAATCAATAAATCCGGTAAGGAAATAGCTGAGAAGTTCCATGAAATAACTACAATTGAAGAACGGCGCTATATAACAGACGACATGACAACTACAGATATGGCCTTTCTGGCTGCCGAAGAGGCAATTAAAGCTTCGGGTATTGATGCAGAAGAACTTGATTATGTGATTGTGGCTAATAATTTTGGTGATACTACAGCTAACAACCGTGCTTCGGATCATGTGCCGGCAATGGCTTCGAAAGTTAAACAGAAACTGGGGATTAAAAACCCCGAAACTGTAGCTTATGATATTACATTTGGCTGCCCGGGTTGGTTACAAGCGGTAATTCAGGCCGATTATTTCATCAAATCGGGCGATGCAAAGAAAATTCTGGTCATAGGTGCAGAAGTTTTGTCACGCATCAGCGACCCGCACGACCGCGATTGCATGCTATATGCAGACGGTGCCGGAGCTGTGATTCTTGAAGGTTGTGAAAGTACTACTCCTATTGGAATCGTTGCTCACAAAACCCGGTCGGACACTTTAAGTCATGCCGGCTTGCTTCACATGGGACCATCAAATAATCCTGACTTCGAAAACTCAAAAGACCTTTTCCTGAAAATGAACGGTCGCCGGCTGTATCAGTATGCTCTTGAAACCGTTCCTCAAGCCATTAAAAACTGTTTAGATAAAAGTGGTTATGCAATTGGTGAAGTGAAAAAGGTGTTGATTCATCAGGCCAACGGCAAGATGGATGATGCAATCCTTAAACGACTGTACAGTCTTTATGGCATAGAAAATGCGCCTGAAGATATTATGCCAATGACGGTTCATAATTTGGGAAACACCTCTGTAGCGACCCTACCTACATTGTACGACCTGATTATAAAAGACAATATGGAAAACCATCAGATAAATGCTGGTGACGTATTGATTTTTGCTTCAGTCGGTGCAGGAATGAATATAAACGCTGTAGTTTACAAAATGGTATAGCAATCAGATATTTGCCATTCAGGTTTATATTTAAATTTTTAATACTTTGTCAAACCCAATAAAAACAGTAAGAGGGTGCCTTTTAGGGGCACCCTCTTTTGAACATAAAATTTATGTTGATATCTTTGAATACTGATTTAACCACCATGAGTTTGATTTGGATAAGTTTTAATATGCTGGGTTTTACCTTGCTTACTGCTGCTTTGTCTTTCCGCTACGGATTAATTTTCCGGACTGTTTTACAAGTCTTTCTTTTCGATCCTTTACCGGATAGCGTATTTCAGCCTTATCTGACTTGATTGGTTTTTCACTTTACTAAATCAGGCTTGTTGTATGCCGTTTTTTACAAAACTGCTTGTTAACAATATCCGGATTGTATCAGGTTTATTTTCAAACAATCGCTCGTTTGTTTTTTAATCCTGTTGGTGCAAGGTTTGTGTTTCACTCCTTCATCTTTTAACGGATTTACAGCTAATTCACTTGCAATCTAAGCACTCAAATCATCGGTCAATAGAATTGAAACTCTGTATATATATTTTCATTGTTTGACCAATGAAAATACCGTTGGATAATATGTTGACGAAATCATTTATTTCCGAAGTTTCGGGCTTTCAGCTATTCGCATAGTCTTTAATTCTGATAATGAGTGTGTCTTTGCAGAACCTTCATTTATTTTGAATCACCCAGAAAATCGTAATGTCTTTTGCTTTTTACGGCTTTGCGACGGTGAATGGTAATCCATTCGCTGACGCTCACCGGCAATTTGTCCATATCACGTTGGTCAAACATTCGACCCCTATTAAAGAGATTTCAATTCTTCCTGTGTTACGGTTTCAATTTTTGGCATTCAGACCAGCTAATTTCGTTAGCTTCATCTTTCCGATTTAACCTTAATATTGCTATTTAGATTACACCTATACAGCTCATTTACTCTCGACTGTTTTACTCTGTTGGTATTTTTACCAAAAAATAAAATTCGTTCAATTATAAACTCATTTAAATTATTAAATATTGAATTACCGCGACTTTTAATTTTTTTGTACTGCTCGCCCGGAACTTTTAGTTACTGGTTCAAAACATTGCTGTTTTTACTTTTGTGACCGGAAATGAATATAAGTAATGAATTACTTTTATAGAATTCCCTTTCCCGACTACCCGGCTTTCCTGTCTGAGAGACAGGGTTACGTTTTATTCAAACGCACCATAATTATATTTATAGAGTCTAATCCAATGGGAATTCTATTTTTTGCAAGAGACCGTAAAACCGTTAGCATTGTTATTCATCTCATTGCCCACTTGCGTAAACAATAACGGAGATAACTTGTCTTAACAGTCAGTTCGTTCTTCACATAAATAGATTAGCACCGCTGAACCTGGGTTCAATATCTAACTATTGACTTTTTTTGATGTATCAGTATTTCAAAGAACGTTTCAACATTTAATTTCATGTTTTGAGTCGAAACTCATGGTGCAAATATACAGCAATGAATATACGATTTGCAAGTTTTTTTGCCCGTTTTTGCGAACAACTTATGAACAGAGTTATGAACAGATTTATGAACAGGATAATTAATTGATTTTCAATACACTTAAGACAAAGTTGTTGATAACAAAAACATGTATTGAAGCAACAAAAGTCATTTTGAAAGAAAAATAAGTTTTGACAGCGGAGTGTAATCTCAACAATAGTCAACAGTTTTAATAATCTTATGATTAGTAAAGGGGTTATTATTGTCCATCTTTCTACAATGACTGGCAATAACCTAAATTCATTAATGGTTTATTATAAAAATGATGCCGCTGAAATAAAACGTGTTATTGATGATATTAAATTCAAGGAGTAGGTCAAAC
>CAIQOG010000498.1 GCA_903873355.1 uncultured Bacteroidales bacterium | reverse complement strand
CGCCAAATGTCCTCCTGCTGAACCACCTTGAAAAATGATTTTGTTTCTGTCGATGTTTAATTCGTCGGCATGATTTAGCAAATATTGCATAGCTCCACGCACATCTTCAACAGCTGCAGGAGCAAGAATTTCGTTGCGCATGCGGTATTCCACATTGGCCACTGCCCAACCCTGATTGAAATACATATTGAAACCACCCTGTTCTTCTTTAGCACCGCTTACCCAGCCGCCACCATGCATATTGATAACTACCGGAACCGGTTTGACTGCATCAGTTGGATAGTAAATATCCATACGGCAATTCGTGCTGTTCACATTTTTGTAAACCACGTCAAGCAATCCATTGTAATTGGAAGGATATGCTACCGAGTGAATAGTCTGGAAATTTACTGTAATTGCTTTTGATAAGTTTGTGGCATTTCCCGCTTCAATAAATGTTCCGGCTGAAATACTCAACGTGTAATTTTTATTGGCTGAACTTGTGGTTGTCAGTGTTACGGGCATTGTAACAGTAGTACCTGAATACCGGCAACTATCGAGCGGAAGCGAAACTCCATTCAGCAAAATAGTCCCGCTTCCCTTTTGCACATTTTTATTGAAAGTAAGCGTAATGGTCTTTTTCAGGTTCGAAAAGCATATCTCACCTTCTGCGGGCGAAGAACTTCTGAGTGTCAGATCAAGTGTTTCCTGAAGTGTGCGGGTGACAATTTTATAGACATAAAGTCCGCTTCCTGTATTGTTGGCGATTCGTAGTTTTGTTTCAGAGTTTCTTACCAAAGGAATCACATAAACACTATCAGGAGTTTTAATGGTAGTATATGTTCCAACCGTCTGCCAGGCATTATTCACCCATTCTTCCAACCTGAAACTCATAGCTGTAGTACCCGTTACAGCATGAATCTCCACTTCACCAACGGTAGTGAGTGTAGGAAACTCTATAGCTCCCGATTGTGTATTCCGATCAACTGCTATACGGTTTGTGTGGGTTTCGCCATTAGGACAAGTCATTGTGCCGGTATACAAATATGCTTTTACCAGATTGAATCCATTTATTGCAGATGATGGATAATTTCCTGTTGTATAAGCTGTTGCAGCAATGGTTCCCCACGTTCCATCGCCAAAATTTGTACTGATTTTAGCCACAGAAGTTGGTGGTGTAACAGGAATAGTAGTCTGATATTTCGACAATTCAATATCATCCACCACAAACCAACCTAAATTTACAAAATTAGGATCAGTAGATACTGTGGCGTAAAAAATCACTTTAAATGTTGATAAAGAGTCTTTTATCGGAATTGAAATCTTTGTAAATCCGGGCGTTGATGCTTTATTGGGGAAATTAAATGCATTATATGTACTTATTATTGTTGTATCGGTGCCAACAACTTTACCCACATAAAGCGTCATGTAAGTGGCATTGGCATTTTTCGAAACGTAGAACGATAAGGTATCAGCACCTGTAATCTGAGGACTAATCAGGTTTTTACCGTAACGTCCCGATCCTGCAGGGTCAAATTTTGGAGCATACATGTCCGAAAAT
>CAIQOG010000497.1 GCA_903873355.1 uncultured Bacteroidales bacterium | reverse complement strand
GAATCCCTCCCTCTCCGCAAAATAAAAATAAAACGCTGTATATCAATCGATATACAGCGTTTTTGTTATAATGAATTATCAAACTTCAATCCTTCTTTTTGTTTTTTGGTAGGAGCTCCAAAATTGTAGATAAACCCAAGGTAGATAGTTTGCGCACTCCGTCGGCGGATTTCTGTACGAACTAAAGTAGGTGTGTCGATTTGATATTGATAACGCATGGTGTTGAAAATATCTGAAACAGTAAATATTAACGCGGCATTCTTTTTAAACAATTCCTGTTTTATACCAGTATTCATTACGAAAATCGGCATACGATTACCTTGTGGAGTAAGCGTTTTGGCACTATAATTTGAAGTTATTTGCCAGGTGGTACTTTTGGTCAGGTTCATACTTACATTTCCGTTTGCCGACCAACTAACAGTCGATTTGTCTTTTCCAAATCCAAGTAAAGTCGCATCGATGGTATTGTAGAATATATTTGACGACAAGTTGAAAGTCATAAACTTTCCGACTCCCGACGAAAGTATCAACTCCAATCCGGCCGACTGACTACGATCTAAATTCTGAAGCGTACTTTTCAACACAGCATTTCCCATATTTTGGATTACACTGGTAATAAGATTATATGAATTTCGGTAGTATAAAGTTGACAAAAAGGTAGTTATATCTTTTTTTAACTGATATCCAAATTCAAATGAATGTGTATCTTCCGGCATCAGGTAGGGATTTCCTGCCCGAATGTTTTGTAAATCCTGGTATTCAGGAAAAGGATTCAACTCTTCATCTTCAGGTCTGCGAATACGGTGACTGTAATTTAATTGCAGTTCATGCATATCAGTTAATTTGTACGACATATGAAGTGTTGGGTAAAGTCGGAAATAGGGAATACTAATAGTACTGTCGAGTGTAACCAGGTTGGCATTTGTAAATGTCTGTTCAGCACGTATTCCGGCTAAAAATCCAAACTTTCCTATTTCCTGTTCATAGGTGGCATACGCCACATGGGTATTTTCAGTGCGTATAAATTTGTTCGAACGATTTGTATCTACATTCCATTTGTCATTGGCCACTTCAAAAGTATCTCGTTTTAAATCCAAATCATTCTTTACACGTTGATAAATATAACCCGCTTCAAATTTCTTATCATCTGATATAGGAAGTGTATATTCAGCCGTCAGTTCAGTATCAGTACAGTTGTGTTCGTAAAACATATTGTCCTTTGATACAAAAACGCCGGGAATTCGATAGTTGTTGATATA
Source organism: uncultured Bacteroidales bacterium (assembly GCA_903873355.1). The sequence goes on along the minus strand of CAIQOG010000497.1, from coordinate 1,262 downwards.
ATAATTTTTTTCTTCTTCGTATGTAATTGAATGTGTCAGATCTATGTTCAGTTCATGCCCATCTTTATTAAAACGGTGAAGGTAACTTGCTTTCATTTCCAAATCCGATTCAATTTCGGGCAAAACTCTGTTGCGGATATAATTTACCGTCTGGAATATATAATTATTATCTGTAGCGGTAATAAATTTTGATGAATCTTTCAATTCCTGATATCTGTAATTGTAACTAACCGAAGTGCTTAATTTGTTGTTATCATCGAATTTATAGTCGGCTCCAACACTACCAATATACGAAAGGGGAAAATACTTGCCTTGCGCAAGGGTTTTCAAATAAGTTGGTACGTTATTCTCAATTATAGTGGTAGTTAAATCATTAATACGATTTCGGGCATCGCGTCGCATTCCGAAACTGCCAAATAGGTTAAGTTTACCCGGGTTATAATTTAGCATTCCATTAAAATTCCATCTACCCTCGTTACCCAAATTACCTATTACATTGCCATTGAGTCCGAGACTTCTATCTTTCTTCATCACAATATTGATAATGCCGGCTGTTCCATCCGGTTTATATTTAGCCGAAGGATTAGTGATAATCTCAATTTTCTCCACATTATTGGCCGACATTTGTTGTAAAACTGCTGCCCGATTCACCTTCATCATAGCTGAAGGTTTCCCATCAATCAGAACTGTTACGTTTTCCGATCCCCGAAGACTTACATTTCCATCCATATCCACCTGAACGGAAGGGATGTTTTGCATCAGATCGCTTACAGAGCCCGATTTACTCATTAGGTCCTGCCCTACATTAAAGATTTTGCGATCGATGGAGTTTACGAATGTTGATCGTTGCCCCACCACTTCAACCTGGTTCAGCATCTTTCCGGTCTCCGACAAATACAAACGACCCAAATCTACTTTCTGATTTTTAGTTCTGATAGTTACAGGTACAGAATCAATCTTTTCGAAACCAATAAAACTGTAACTAAGAAAATAGTCTCCGTTTGGAATACCTTTAAATACAAACCACCCGTTCTTATCGGTAACACTCTGTGTTATTAAGCTATCCTTTTTGTTTTTCACTACAACAGTTGCAAATTCAAGTGGAGTACCGGAAAATTTCTCTATTATACAACCTTTTACACTAATTGGTTCTAATGCATAGGTGGTTAATGAGCTGAACAAGAATAATAGTAAACAGAAAATTAAATTGCGACTTTGTGAAATTTGAGAATTATTCATTGATTTTTATAATTTAAAATTGT
>CAIQOG010000496.1 GCA_903873355.1 uncultured Bacteroidales bacterium | reverse complement strand
TGGATGAAGAGCGTGCCAAAGTAGAAAGTCCTTTCAAATCGACCATTGCCCATGGTTATCTGAATATTTCGATATTGCCTTACCTTTGGGAACAAATTGTAGAGGTTCAAAATTCCAAACTTACCGTGAATTATGGCATTGAAAACCTGAGATTTAACCAACCAGTCTTGGTTAACAGTCAGGTACGGGTACATGCCAAACTTAAATCGCTTAAAAACCTACGTGGTGTATCAAAAGCTGAAATTGATGTTTCGTTAGAAATCAAAGACAACCCTAAATCAGCTTTCGACGGAACTATAATTTTCTTATATCATTTCATTTAGAATTACTGTATTAGGTTGTTTATTAGTTACTGATAAGCAAAAAAAATATAACTTCAACTTGATTTCCTGTTTTTACTTGTAAAAATGGAAATCAAGTTGTATTTTTACAGCACCATACATAAACATAATTAAAATCGTAAGGATATGAATCACTTATTGTTTATTGACGCTCCGGTTGTCATTGTTGTTGCTCTGATTTTCTTATTATTATTTGGCGGAAAGAAAATTCCTGAATTAATGAAAGGGTTAGGTAAAGGAGTTCGAAGTTTCAAAGAAGGTCTTAATGACGTGGAAAATGAACTGAAAGACGTAACAAAAGAAACACCGAAAACAGAGCCGAAAGAAGAAAAAAAAGATTCCGATAAAAAATAATGAGCAGGCAGAATGAGAGTGAAATGACTTTCTGGGATCATCTGGATGATTTAAGAAGTACCATTTTTCGCATTGCAGGATTTGTAGGAATTACTTCATTAGCGTTTTTCGCTTTTATGAAATGGATTTTCGACCATGTAGTTCTGGCACCATCCCGTAATGATTTCTTTTTGTACCAGTGGTTCAATGAAATAAGTAAAAGGTATTCTTTCCTACCGGATTTTATATCAGGCACATTCAGTGTGAAAGTCATAAACATAAATCTGGCTTCACAGTTTTTGGTTCATTTGACTTCTTCTTTGTGGTTTGCACTGGTATTCAGCTTTCCTTTTGTTATTTATCAGCTTTTTCTATTCATTAAACCTGCTCTGTATGACAATGAGCGGAGAAATGCCGGTGGAGTTTTTTTCTTCGGAAATATTTTATTCTACCTTGGAGTAGCTGTAGGTTATTTTTTTCTGTTTCCACTCACTTTAAGGTATTTAGCAGGTTATCAGCTCAGTAAGTTTATTGATCAAAGCGTGTCGCTTGATTCGTACATGAATACCTTCCTGATGGTTTGCTTTTTTATGGGACTGGTTTTTGAACTACCCATTGTTGCCTGGTTTTTATCGCAATTAGGTATTTTACATCGGGGTTTTTTTAACAAATACCGAAGACATGCCTTTTTTACGTTGTTTGTGATTGTAGCCATTTTTTCGCCAACAGGCGATCCACTGACCATCATGTTGTTCTTTATACCCATTTATGCATTGTGGGAAATGAGTGCTTTTGTGGTAAAAAAGAAACCCGTTGAAGAAGGAAGTTGACAGTATACTGAATTTGATTTGCATTTAATTTAACTCAAAATATTATGAAAAGACGTGATTTTTTTAAATCGGCAGCATTGGTTGGTTTGGCATCGGTTGTCAAAACAAATGTTTTTGGGTCAACTTTATCAACTTCAGCTAAAAATATGGCTGTTAGTTCTGAACCAGACTTAGTGGCTGTAATGGGTGGTGAACCCGAAGCAATGCTTTTAAGAGCTTTAAAAGAATTTGGTGGTATTAAAACCTTTGTAAAAAAGGGTCAAAAAGTGGTTATCAAGCCGAATATCGGTTGGGACAGAACACCCGAACTGGCTGCAAATACGAATCCTGATTTGGTGGCAGCTTTGGTAAAGCAATGCAAATTAGCCGGTGCTTCTGAAATTATAGTTTTTGACCATACCTGCCACGACTGGAAGAAATGTTATGCCAACAGCGGTATTGAAGCTGCTGTAAATGCTGCAGGAGGTAAAATGGTTCCCGGAAATGATGGTTCATATTATCGTGACGTTGAAATTCCTAATGGAGTAAAAATGAAAAGTAATAAAATTCATCAGGCAATTTTGGACTGTGATGTTTGGTTTAATGTTCCAGTTTTGAAACATCATGGTGGTGCAAAAAACTCCATTTCAATGAAAAACCTTATGGGAATAGTTTGGGACAGAAAAACGTTCCATTTAAATGATTTACACCAGTGTATTGCCGATATTGCCACACAACATAAAAAACCTGCATTGAATATCGTTGATGCCTACCGCATTATGAAATCGAACGGTCCGCAGGGAAAATCAGAAGCCGATGTTGTAATGCTTAAATCGCTTATAATTTCACCCGATTTCGTTGCTGCTGATACTGCTGCATTAAAAATGTTTTCCCAGGTACAACCCACTGATATTAATGATGTTAGACACATTGGATTAGCTGAAAAAGCACATGTAGGAACAATGAATCTGGAAAAACTGAACGTGAAACGCATTAAAATGAATTGATCAAAAAATCAATTTCCAATTTCCAATTTCCAATTAACGCATTTCATTTGCTATTGGAAATTGGGAATTGAATAATTGAAAATTATTTCCCATGAAACACCTGCGAAAAATTCGGATTGTTCTATCGATTCTTTTCTTTTTACCAATACTCCTTTTCTTTATAGATTTTACGGGAAAATTACCCGAACAACTTCACCAACTACTAAGTATTCAGTGGATTCCGGCTTTGCTGTCGCTAAATCTGGATGTTATCATTATTCTATTGGTGCTCAGTCTGTTGTTTGGCAGAGTTTACTGTTCTGTAATTTGTCCACTTGGAACTTTGCAGGATGTACTTTCGTGGAAAACTCGCCTTTTCCGTAAAAAAAGAAAATACCGCTATTCCTATACAAAACCACAAAACTGGATACGGTACTCCATTTTGGCAGTCACAGTAATCGTCTTTGTTTTCGGAAGTTCATTTTTGGTTATTCTTTTCGATCCGTACAGTACTTTTGGTCGGATTATTTCTCAGCTTTTCAAACCATTGGTTCTTTTTGCCAATAATGGTTTGGCTCATTTATTGGGGAAAAGTGGCAATTATTCAATTTATGAAGTAAAGCAATTAAGCTTTATTCCTTTGGCTTTTGGTGTTTCATTACTGTTTTTCTATAAAGTTACCGAAATGTCATGGAACAACGGTCGTTCCTATTGCAATGTGATTTGTCCGGTTGGAACAGGTCTCGGTTTGTTATCCGGATTCTCGCTATTCAGGATAAAATTTGATGAATCGAGCTGCAATCAGTGCGGTTCGTGTTCAATGAAATGTAAATCGCAATGCATCGACAGTAAGCAGATGGAAGTAGATGACTCGCGTTGTGTAAGCTGCTTCAACTGCATAACTGCCTGCAAAAAAGGAGGAATCAGTTACGAGTACCGTTTTAAAAAACAAACGGCACAAACTCCGAAATCTCTGGTAAACAAGAGTCGCAGAACATTTTTATTGACCACCGGAGCAATTGTTACAACAGCTGCACTCGCTAAACCAAATAAAATTATTTCGGGAAACGACCCTATTTTTTCCCGTCAACCAATTATGCCTCCGGGCGCAGGAAGTATCGAACATTTTAGTAAGCATTGTACTGCCTGCCAGCTTTGCGTGAGTAAATGCCCCATGCAGGTATTGAAACCGGCTGCTTTGCAATATGGCATTTCAGGTATAACTCAACCTCATCTGGTATTTTCCACTGAAGTATTCTGTACCTACGACTGTAATATTTGTACTACTGTCTGTCCTACTTCAGCATTGAAAAAGTTGACAATTCCTGAGAAGAAATTGGCGCAAATAGGTATTGTCAACTTCCGAAAGGACAAATGCATTGTTAATACCGAAAATAAAGACTGTGGAGCATGCTCCGAACATTGCCCGACACAGGCTGTACACATGATTCCGTATAAAAATGGCCTGACCATTCCTGAAGTTACCAAAGATCTTTGCATAGGTTGCGGTGCTTGTGAATCAATCTGTCCTTCAAAACCAACTGTCGCCATTTACGTGGAAGGTGTACGTAACCAACTTCAGGCTAAAAAACCCGTTGATGCAAAAAAGTTCGATAAGAAAATAAATGATTTCGGATTTTAAAGTCTTAAAAAGTTAATAAAATACCTTTATAAGCCTCAAACGAAAGCAATTCTTGCCGAAAAAACCCAAAAAAAAGCTATCTTTGCAAAAGGAAACAATAAAGCTTCGTAATGTTTGAGATTATTTATAAAGGTATACTGATTGGTCTTTGTATTTCGGTTCCACTTGGTCCGATTGGGATGCTCACCATCCAGCGAACGCTGAACAAGGGTCAAAAATATGGTATTGCAACAGGACTTGGTGCAACCACTTCAGACCTGATTTACACCATTATTACGCTTTTCTTTCTAAGTTTTGTTATTGATCTTATTGAAGCTCACCGTTTTATTATACAGCTTTTAGGTAGCCTTGTGGTTGTATTCTTTGGATGGTATATTTATCAAAGTAATCCTTCGCAACAACCCAAACCAAATGAATCGATAAAAAAACACAGCTTACCCGGCGATTTCTTCACGTCTTTAGGACTAACATTATCTAATCCGCTGATTTTATTCGTGTTGATTGCACTCTTTGCACGTTTTGAATTTATTACCAAACAATCTGATTTTTTCATTCTTATTTGTGGGTTACTTTCTATTCTGGGAGGAGCATTGCTCTGGTGGACTGCACTTACCTTCCTGGTCAGCCGGTTTAAAAACAAATTGAACATGCGTGAACTGAAAATAATCAATCAAATTACGGGTATTGTGATAATTCTGATTGGTTGTGTAGGCACCATTCTAAGTTTGGTAAAATAAAAACAGCCGGTAAGTTATCACAACTGACCGGCTGACTTATTAATCTTCGGAAGATTAATAAACAAAATGTATCTTCAGTTTCTACGAAACAATTTCTTCAATCCTCACCGATTTTCCGTTACAGGAAAAAGTCTGAATCATTTCGTCCTTAGTCATTTTACCACTAATCCAAATCAGGCTTATTTCGTTCTTATCTTTCGAAACAATAAGCATATCCGCACTTTCTTTTCCATTTACACGATAGTAAATATGAACACGTTCGCCTTTATCACGGGCTTCTACAAGTGTTTCAAATTTAGCCGTTTCAAGCACTTTATCAAGCTCAAGCACGAATGTTTTTGTAAGTGTTGAATTTCCTTCTTCGAGAGTCAGAATTTTAATTGATTTCATTTTCGAAACCATTTCTTTATTTTTATCCTGATGGCCATGACGACCGATTACGTTAGCAAGATTCATCATTCCACCACCAACAGTAACGTAGGTAAACCGCTCATCGTCGCTGTATTTTTCGAAAAGTGATTGAAGAGTTTGTGCCTGAGTTGC
>CAIQOG010000495.1 GCA_903873355.1 uncultured Bacteroidales bacterium | reverse complement strand
GCATCATCATGGGCCGGCTGGAAGCTTTTGCCATGGGAAACAAACCCTGGCCATCGTTTATCGATGGAATTGGCAACGGGATCGGGTATGCGCTTATATTAATAGTAGTAGCTTTCATCCGGGAATTATTCGGATCGGGAGCCATCCTTGGATATCAGGTTGTACCCCAGTCATTTTACGATGCCGGATACATCAACAACGGAATGATGATTATGCCAACCATGGCTTTGGTACTGGTCGGAGTCATCATCTGGATACAGCGCAGCTTTAACAAAGAACTGATCGAAAAAGACTAATTCAAAAATAAACGATTATGCAGGAAATTATAAATATATTCATCCGGTCGGTCTTTATCGACAACATGATCTTCGCTTTCTTTATTGGAATGTGTTCATATCTGGCAGTTTCTAAAACAGTAAAAACCTCGATAGGATTAGGTGTTGCCGTCATTTTTGTTCAGATCATCACCGTGCCGATCAATTATCTTTTGCTTGAACATGTCATGAAACCCGGCGCTTTGGTATGGATCAGCGATAGTTTCAAAGATGTCGATCTTTCATTCCTCAGTTTCATGGTTTACATTGCAACCATTGCGGCAATGACACAATTGGTGGAAATGATCATCGAGAAATTTTCGCCTGCTTTATACAATTCACTGGGGATTTTTCTTCCGCTGATAGCTGTGAACTGCGCCATTCTGGCTGGGTCACTGTTTATGGAACAGCGTGAATACAAAAATATCGGTGAAGTTTTATCCTGGGGACTGGGTTCCGGCGTAGGCTGGATGCTTGCCATTGTATCGCTTGCTGCAGTTCGTGAAAAACTGAAATACAATAAGATTCCGGCCCCGTTGAGAGGCATTGGTATAACATTTATCATCACCGGTTTAATGGGAATTGCATTTATGAGTTTCCTCGGAATTAAGGTGTAACGAGCATAAAATTCAAATCACATGATAATAGGTTCAGTCATTTTTGTAGTTATTTCAAGTATCGTGGCCTTTTTGGTCATTGTACTGATATTGGTTTCAGCCTTGTTGTATGCCCGTGCCAAACTTACCGCAGTAGGTACGGTAAAAATCAGCATCAACGACGGAATGGAAGTAATTGCTCAACCGGGAAACAACTTGCTTTCCACCTTATCCGAAAATGGAGTATTCCTTCCTTCAGCCTGTGGCGGTGGTGGCACTTGCGGGCAATGCCGTTGCCAGGTACCTTCGGGCGGCGGTTCAATACTTGCCACCGAAACTGATCATTTCACACGCAAAGAACAACACGAACACTGGCGCCTGGGTTGTCAGGTCAAAGTTCGGCAGGACATGCATATAAAAATTCCGGAGCATATTCTTGGCGTGAAGAAGTGGGAATGCGAAGTGGTTTCGAACATTAATGTTGCAACCTATATTAAAGAGTTCGTGGTAAAACTTCCTGAAGGTGAAAACCTGAATTTCAAATCAGGCGGCTATATTCAGATTGATGTTCCGGAGATTACCGTGGATTTCAAAGACATGAATATCGGCG
>CAIQOG010000494.1 GCA_903873355.1 uncultured Bacteroidales bacterium | reverse complement strand
TTCAATTTTAAGTAATGTATCCGAAATTGATGTTGTTGCCGATCCGGTAGTCGATTCACAGCCAATAGCGTCACAGACTTACTGTCAGAATGCAGCTTCAGATAGCTTGAAAGTAACAGTATCCGGTGGGATTGGAAGGTTTGCTTATCAGTGGTACAAAAACTCCACAAACAGCACGTCAGGCGGAATAATTCTGCCTAAAGATACGATGTCTTACTATGTGCCACCTACAACTACTGTCGGAACTTTATATTACTATTGCGTTATAAATCAGCCTAACGGACCGAATTGCAGCGTTACTTCAGCAACTGCAGCTGTCATAGTAAAACTTGGCCCGAGCATTTCTTCCCAACCTCAAGCAAATACGGTTTTATGTAAAGATGCTACTTCACCTGTTTTGAGCGTAAGTATTATAAATGGAGTTGGCACGCCAACTTATCAGTGGTACAGCAATATCGCAAACAATACAATTTCAGGAACTTTGATTGCCGGAGAAACAAATTCCACCTTTAAACCAATTACTTCAACAGTTGGAGTTTTTTACTATTATTGCGTTATTTCGTTGCCGACAGGTGGTTGTAGTATTTTAGTCTCCAATACAGCCAAGGTTACCGTGAATCCATATCCGGTAATTGCCGATTTCAATCCTGTAATTTGCAGTGGAAATGCATTTACAGTTTCACCATCAAACTCTTCTGGCGATGTTGTACCGGTTGGGACAACTTATACCTGGGCTACACCTGTTATATCTCCTGCAGGCTCTGTTACCGGTGCCGGTGCTAAAACAACCCCTCAAACGTCAATTAGTCAGACGTTGATAAACAAAACCACCAACCCGGCAACGGTAACCTATACGGTGATTCCATTGTCAGGAACCTGTTCCGGATCAAGTTTTCAGGTTAAAGTTACGGTTAATCCTTCAATTTTAGCTACTACAACATCAACCGACATAAGTTGTTTTGGGGCAAATAATGGCTCAATTCACACGGTAATTAGCGGTGGTGTGCCTTTTAACTCAGGTACTCCGTATATTCTTAGCTGGACAGGACCAAACGGTTATTCGTCATCAAATACAGATATTTCAGGTTTGCAACCGGGCATTTACACACTCAATATTCAAGATGCTGGTGGCTGTCCGGTGAATAAAAACGATACAATTCAGGAACCTGCAGACATTTTAATTCACACTGATAGTGTTAAAAATATAACTTGTTTTGGTGCAGGAAATGGTGAAATAGCAATGACAATAACTGGTGGAACCAAGCCTTACAGTTTTACATGGACAAAAGACGGAAACTCATTTTCAGCTTCAACATCACATTTGACTAATCTAAGTCCGGGAATCTATACCGTATCGGTTTCTGACAAAAATACCTGCGGGCCAAAAACAGCAACATTCACAATTACAGAGCCGCTTCCGTTGGTTGCCAGTTTGGTAAATCAGACGAATAATATTTGTTTTGGTGATTCGTTGGGGGCAATTAATGTAAGTGTCAGTGGTGGAACAAAAATTGAGACTTCGCCCGGAGTTTTTGATTATAAATACTCCTGGACTGGTCCGAATGGATTTAAAAATTTGTCTCAAAATCTTACCGGTTTGAAAGCCGGAAAATATACATTAACTGTTACCGATAAGTTAGGTTGCGTCGATAATCTGATTGTAACAATAACCGAAGGGACGGAAATAAAAATAAATGAAACGACCTCATCGGTAACATGTTACGGGGCAGACAATGGTTCGATTGCACTAAATCCCAGTGGCGGAACTCCGCCATACGACATACAATGGAGCAATCTTGGAACAGGATTGTCGCAAAGCAACCTATCTGCAGGCGACTACATGATTACTGTTACTGATGCTTTGAATTGTCAGAAAATATTTCATGTCTTATTGCCTGAACCAGCTGTTTTTAAAGTAACACCGGTTGTGAAACAAATTACTTGCTTCGGCGCAAACGATGGAAGCATTAAACTTAATTTTGTTGGTGGTAGAAGCCCCGTTAAATTGGTTTGGAGTGATAATTCTACTGCCGGAACTGAACGGAATAACATTGGTCCGGGCACTTATTCGGTAACAATAACCGATGGAAACTCATGTTCGATAAACAAAACATTGTGATAAATGAGCCGCAGCAATTGGTAGTATCGGCTAATGTACGGAATGCTTTTGATTGCAATAAAGCCAACAGTGGGGCAATCAGTCTGTTGGTTTCAGGCGGAACTCCACCCTATAGTTACAATTGGTCAAACGGGTTTAAGACTCAGAATCTTGACAGTATCAGAGCCGGAAACTATCTGGTAACGGTTACCGACTCGGTTGGTTGTTATCAAACGATACAATATTCTGTTCTGCGTCAAAAGGAACTAACAGTAAAAATCGATTCGGTAATTGATTTTAATTGCATTACCAAAGCTGTAAAAGAAGTGTATACAGCACATGTTTCGGGTGGTGTCGTTCCTTATCAGTTAACATGGTCGAGTGGGAAAGTGAGTGGTGTAAACAATGAAGTCATGGAAACAACTCAAAATGGATTCGTGATTCTGCATGTTACAGATGCGCTTGGTTGTACAGCGGATTATGGGTTTACTACCAATATACCAACACTCGGAATCAATTATGAGTTGCAGGATTGCAATAACCGGATTTTTCAGTTTAATGCTGTTGTTGCAAATGAAAAATCAGATTTCTTTACGTTTGCCTGGGATTTTGGTGATGGTGGAACTTCAACAATTAAATCGCCTCAGCATACTTATGCTATTCCCGGTAGTTACAACGTTCAACTGACAATAATAGGAACTTCCTGTATGACGAATTATACAACAACCCTGATAGTGGAGCAATTGCCGGTTGTGTCCATTTTTCCTCTACCAAAGTTATGTCAGAATGATTCGCTGACTGTTCATGCCAACGGTGCATATAGCTATCGTTGGAATGATGGCACCCTAGCTGACAGTCTGGTATTGAAACAAGCAGGTGATTATGGTGTTACCGGTATTTCAAAAGCGGGATGTACAAATACACTTGATTTTACTGCAAGTTATTACGATACCTATAATTATGTGATTCAATCAGATAGAGATGAGATTGTTGCTGATTTGACTGCCGACCAGAAAGAAATACCAAACACCCTGCATTTTTGGACGGAATATATTCCCACATCGCAATATTACTGGGATTTTGGTGATGGAACCAATGATTACGGAGCTGATGTGTTTCACACCTATAATGTTGCAAAAGATGGTTTTTATGATGTGAAATTACAGGTTATCAATCCGTATGGTTGTTTGGAGAAAACTACCAAGAGGATTTGGGTAACAGCATCCGTTTTACCCAACAGTTTCTCGCCTAACGGAGATGGTAAAAATGATGTTTTCCTGAAAGGCTGGCATATTCAGATATATAACCGGAATGGCATTTTAATTTATGATGGTGTTGATGGATGGGATGGAACGTTTAAAAATCAACCCGTGTCGAACGATACCTATTATTATGTTTTGTATTACACAACTGAAAAAGGCACAAAAACAAAATCGGGATATGTAACGATTATCCGATAATTTTAAACCATGAGAAAAATCGTACTTATTCTGTTGTGTTGTTTAGCGGGTGTATTGGCTGAGGCTCAGTCGAATATCCGGTTGACAGATTATTGGGATAATACTTTTTATATCAATCCGGCAGCTATCGACGAAAAAAATCTGCTGGATATAAGCATGGCAGCACGCAAACAGTGGCTCGGATTTGACGGTTCTCCAACTACTTTTTTTGTTGCAGGAGCTATTTTTAATAATGATTTGAATACCCAATTCGGGTTAAAAGCCGTACAGGATCAAATCGGTTATACTTCCACCACGAATATTGATTTGAGTTATGCTTATTCGATGACAGTTTATTTCAACTGGAAATTAAATCTTGGATTGGCGGCAACCTATCAGAGTTTTGGATATGACATATCAAAAGTGAATTTTCCTACTGCCGATGACCCTTCTATTTACAGCAGATTGGCTACACAGAATAACTTTAATGCCCAGTTGGGGGCTGAACTGGTTAATAAAAACTGGCGTTTCGGGCTTTCGGGACAGAATATCTTTTCGTTATTCAGCACTTCGTCTATCAGTAAGTTTTATACAAATACGAATTTTCTGTATGGAATGTATCGCGATTATTCACACGATTTTATGAATATGGGTTATGGAGCTTGTGCCATTCAGTATGCCAATACCCTGCAAATGGAATTCAATGTCAATTCGTATTTCAAATTAAGCAATTCAAATAATCCTTTTCAGATTGGGTTTTTCTACCGCACCTGGAGTGAAATGGGATTGCTCTTCGGAGTAAATCTAAGCAAAAATCTAAAAGTGTCGTACAGTTACGACTATGATGTGGGCGGAATAAGCCGAAGCTCATTTGGGACACACGAATTAATGATCTCTTACAGTTTCGAACGTGTCTGGAGATGTAAAAACTGCTGGTATTAATCTGTTAGAATTCCACCGGAACAATTACTTTCACACTTACATTCCGTCCCATATTAAACACTCCGCTACGGCCAGTAACCGGATTTTCAAGTGCATACTTCAGGCGGCTGAGTTGGCTTTGATAAGCTTCGTCAGTGAGGTTTGAACCATTCAGGTAAACAGAGAAAAGCGTTCGTTTATTACTCACAACATCAGCTCCAACACTGGCATTCAGAAGTGTGTAGGCGGGTGTAGCAGTTTCTGTATTATAAGCCGAATAAATATTATGCTGAGCAAAAACAGCAAAATGAAGAAGTGTAAGGAAAAGAATAAAATAGCTTTTTTTAAACATTCAGGAGAGTTGAAATGGGGTTTTGCAGAATAAATGTATATTTCGGTCTTATTGTTTGAATACCTTGCATGAATTATAATGATTTAACGAATTTGTGCTTGTGAATTGATTTGTTTCAATTCGTTTTTTAGCTCTCAAAAAAAAGACTTGAAGTTTTTTGAAAAAGACTTGAAGTTTTCCCCAAAAAGACCTGACTTTTTTCAAAAAAGACTTGACTTTTTCAAAAAAAGACTTGAAGTTTTTTTAGCTGCATTTTATGTACTTGTAATTTGCTGTAAGTAAAGCTTTTATAAACTTGTAATTTCTTACTTTTATTGATGCTTTTTTAGTGGGGAAGGCTTGCCATTCTCTTAATTCATTATATCTTTGCAAAAACAAAAATATATTCGTACAGATGCCATGCTTGGCGTCTCAATAAAGAAACAGATAAAAACATAAAGACACTATAACATTCTAATTTAAATAGCATTCTGCTATTGTTCGCGCCACCAGAAACCTGAGAAATTTCCCTAAGCGAACATGCAAACAGATTCAGTAAGCAAAATGCTCACGCCAAACGGCGTGGGCTTTTGACTTATCGTTTGCATGTGGCCTTCTCAGGGGCTTGGTGGCGGGTAAGGATTTAGTCCACGCTTTTTTTATGCGTTAACTTTTCCTTATCAGACCAGTAGTTCAGAATCCCAACGAACTACATAATGGCAAGAAAAGCACAAACTGAAGATCTTCACAATGCAAAAGCAGGGAAAAAAGATGAGTTTTACACCCAACTATCTGATATAGAAAAGGAATTAAGACATTACAAAGAACATTTCAAAGACAAGGTGGTGTTTTGTAACTGTGATGACCCTCGTGTTAGTAATTTCTTTCATTATTTCTCGTACAATTTTGAAAATTTAGGACTAAAAAAACTAATCACAACCTGTTACAAAAGTCAGAACATGGATTTATTCAGCGAGCAGAAATCCGAAAAAGCCATTTATCTTGAATACACCGGCGACAAGAACGGAAACAAAGTTCCCGACCCAGAAGAAATTGGGATTAAATACCTAAAAGGTGATGGTGATTTTAGAAGTATTGAAAGTATTGAGCTCTTGAAACAAGCTGACATAGTGGTTACAAATCCTCCTTTCTCACTTTTTAGAGAATATGTGGCTCAATTGATTGAGTATGACAAAAAGTTTTTAATAATTGGGAATGTGAATTCAATAACCTACAAAGATATTTTCAAGTTGATAAAAACAAATAAATTATGGATTGGTGCTAGTATTCATAGCGGAGATAGAGAGTTTGGAGTGCCTGACGATTATCCATTAACTGCAGCAAGCAGTAGAATTGATGAGGCTGGCAATAAATTCATTCGGGTAAAAGGAGTACGTTGGTTTACAAATTTGGATTATAATGAACGGCATGAAGACCTTATTCTTTATAAAAATTATACTTCCGATGCATATCCTACTTATGATAATTACGATGGTATAAACGTAGATGTGACAAAAGAAATTCCTATCAATTTTAAAGGAGTTATGGGAGTACCAATTACATTTTTAGACAAGTTCAATCCAGATCAATTTGATATACTAGGATTATCTGCTTCTGCTGGTTACAGTAAAGAAATAGTAGGAATACCTTTTTTGGGTAAAAAAGATGCAAGGCCTTTGATAAATGGCAAAAACACTTATGCAAGAATATTCATCAAAAACAAGAAACTATGAAAATCGAACTAAAAGAAATTGCAGTCAGCGAACTGATAAGCGGTTATGAAGATAACAATGAAAATGGTGTGGTAGGCTATGGTGGAAAATTGGATATTCGTCCGCCTTATCAGCGTGAATTTGTGTACGGTGATAAACAGCGGAATGCCGTAATTGAAACGCTAACAAAAGATTTTCCATTGAATGTAATGTATTGGGCTGTGCGCGAGGATGGTAACTTTGAAGTCATTGACGGTCAGCAGCGCACTATTTCTATTTGCCAATATGTAAATGGCGATTTTTCATTAAACGGTTTGGCGTTTCATAATCTACAATCTGACAAACAAAAGCAGATATTAGACTATAAATTAATGGTTTACTTTTGTACAGGCGAACCGAGTGAGAAATTGGATTGGTTTGAAACTATAAACATTGCCGGAGAGGAACTGACAAATCAGGAATTGCGAAATGCTGTTTATGCCGGCTCGTGGGTATCGGATGCCAAACGCTATTTCTCTAAGAACAGTCGACCCAAAATAGGCGATGAGTATTTAAGTGGCTCGGCAAACCGACAAGAGTATTTAGAAACTGCCATTAACTGGATTTCAGAATCGAATATAAAAGGGTACATGTCCAAAAATCAGCACGAACCAAATGCTAACGAACTTTGGCTTTACTTTCAAAGTGTAATTAATTGGGTGAAAGCTACTTTCCCAAAGTATCGCAAAGAAATGAAAGGCATTCAATGGGGATTTCTTTACAACGAATTTAAAAATCAGAGGTTTGACTCTCAAAAACTTGAATTAGAAATCACAAAATTAATGCAGGACGAAGATATTACAAACAAAAAAGGTATCTACGAATATTTATTGACAGGAAAAGAAAGATACTTAAATATCAGGGCATTTAGCGATAATCAGAAACGCGAAGCTTATGAAAGACAACAAGGAATTTGCGTAAAATGTGCTGTGAAATTTGAACTCCACGAAATGGAGGCTGACCACGCAACACCGTGGCACGAAGGAGGAAAAACAAGTGCAGATAATTGTCAAATGCTTTGTCGCGACGATAACCGCAGGAAATCAGGGAAGTAATTATTTACGCCATTTTTCAGCAGCTTTTCTCAGCATTCCCGACCCCATTTGCTTGAAGCAACGGGGTTGGTCGTGATTTATCTCATTTCTCGTACATAGCCACCGGAGTTGTAACAAAAGATAATCAGTAAGTTAATCAGGAGT
>CAIQOG010000493.1 GCA_903873355.1 uncultured Bacteroidales bacterium | reverse complement strand
GCTGACACATCAGTTTGTTATGCAGAAGTAACTCTCGACGATATTTTTGCAGAATTGACCTATTATTAAACATGTTTATAAAGTTAGTAAAGTTCATAAAGCTGAAAGCGATTTCACTTTATGAACTTTATAGACTTTTCACTTTATAAACTAATTTTCTCGGATTAAATACCTCAAATCAATACTTACCATGCTTTCAAAAATCAAAAACGAAATCTCGCATTTCAACTCCTTCCCCCGTAATATGCGGTATCTGCTGATGGCAAATTTAATGTATGCCTTTGTACTACCGGTTATTGAATTATTTGTAGGAGCTTATATAGTTTCACCTCCCGATGCAACTAAAATACTCACAGTAGCTGAAAAACAGGCAAATATAAATTTATACTTGTTTTATCAGTTTGCAGTTTATTTTGGTACTCCATTAACTTTTGTAATTAATGGATTTTTGTTGCGAAAAATTAAAGTTTCGTATCTTTATTCGTTGGGATTATTGTTGAGCGGTGTTTCTATGACTTTGATGATGTCATTTAAACATCTTAATCCAATTGGAGTTGTCTGTGCAGGTTTGATTATGGGTACCTCATATGGATTTTTCTGGGCAAATCGTGACTACATGTCGCTCGATGCTACCACAGATGAATCACGCAATTATTATTTCAGTATCGACACCATTTTCTATACCTTAACCTGGATTATTGTTCCATCGATTATTGGTACAGTAATCGCATTCGGACCTACACATCTACTCTATACTGCTAAATCTGCCTATATTGGCATCACTGTTGCTGTATTTATTCTTTCATTATTGGCTGTTTTTATCATCAATAGAGAAAAATACCACAATCCAAAAAGTGAAAAATTCCTGTTTTTCAAGTATGACAAACTTTGGCGTAAAATGATTGCCTTTTCCATCACAAAAGGAGTTATGCAAGGTGCTATCATGATCTTTCCTATTCTTCTGATATTATCCATGATTGGAGGAGTTAATATGCTGGGAATCATTGTTTCAGGAGGACAGGTTCTTTCTGCCATTATGCTTTATATTATCGGACGTATTGCAAAACCAAAACACCGTTTAGCTATCTATATTGTTTCTATTTCTTTTTTCACCATTGCCATTCTTATACATGGTACGTTGTATTCAGTCTTGGGAGTTATCCTTTATAATGTATTGCAATTTATTGCTAAACCGCTTCATGATGTTTCTTACTTCCCTACCGAATTCCGGGTGATTGACATTGTTAGTAAAATTGAGGACAGAAGTGAGTTTTCATACATTATCAATCATGAGATTTCACTGTTTTTTGGAAGAATAACAGCCATCCTGCTAGTGCTCTTTTTAGCTTACGAAATCAATGCTGATTTTGCACTTCGATTCGGATTGTTCTTTATTGCTGCTATTATGATTATATCCATTTTTATTGGAAAAAGTCTGATTAAAGATTGCAATAAAAAGGAAGTTGTTGATTTTGCAGTTGACCTTACGCAAAATGAAGATGAAAAACAAAGAAAAGCTATTTAGCATTGCAATCATCTATATAACCTTATTAGCCAATAGTTCGCTTAATTTGACGGCTCAAAATGATGTCAAAGTGAATTCAAATTTGTCTTTACAAACTTTTGAATCATACAAAGCTACCGGATATAATCAAGCGCTTCGACCGCAGTTTCATTTCACTTCGCTTAAAAACTGGCTCAACGACCCTAACGGCATGGTTTGGTATAATGGTGAATATCATTTGTATTTTCAACACAATCCGACTAATATAAAATGGGAAAACGTGTTGGTTTGGGGGCATGCGGTAAGCACCAATATGGTTCATTGGACACAACTGCCTCACGCCATTATTCCTGCTATAAATCATGGAGGAATTTGGTCGGGGACTGCTGCAGTGGACCACAACAATACGCTTGGAAAACAAATAGGAAGTATCAAAACACTGATTGCCTATTTTACGTATAACGGTGGTCAAAGTGCTGCATACAGCACGGATAAAGGGCGAACATTTCAATTCCTGAATGATGGAAAACCAATCGTACTGAACCCCGAATACAAAGGTGCACGTGATCCAAAGATTTTTTGGCACGAAGCAAGTAAAAGATGGATTATGGTGCTTTGGGTTAAAATGGTGGAAAATGAAGGTAAACCGAATGAAAAACCCGGCAAAGTAAGGTTTTATTCATCCAAAAATCTGATTGACTGGATGCTGACAAGTGAACTCAACCGAAACTGGGCATATGAATGCATGGACTTTGTAGAGCTTCCGGTGGATAGCAATTCCAACAATAAAAAATGGTTGCTTTACGATGCAAGTTTTGATTATGAAGTGGGTACATTTGATGGTAAAACATTTTCTTCCGATAAGAAATCATTTATCGGGGACTTGGGACCAAATTTTTATGCCGGACAAACCTTTAATAACAGCCCCGATAGCCGTACAGTGATGATTGGTTGGATGCGTGGTGGTAGTGTTTTCCAAAAAGCAGAAATGCCTTTTAGCCAGCAAATGTCATTCCCAACAACCTTCGAACTAAAAACGACTCAGGACGGCATCCGATTATATCGATGGCCGGTGAAGGAAATAGAAAAATTATACACGAAGAAGTATAAATTCAATAATTTATCCCTTGAAAAAACAAATGAGAATCTGGCTGAAATTAAAGCAGAATTAATAGATTTGTCAGTTGAATTTCAAACAAAAAATTCATTGAAGATTTCAATTCGCGGACTGGATGTGATTTACGACAGTAAAACCGATTCAATTAGTTTCGGGAAAACCCGAATTCCGGCTCCTGTTTTTCAGAACAAAGTTAATCTGCGAGTTTTGCTCGACCGTGCATCGTTGGAATTATTTGTAAATAACGGAGCTTCTGTTGCTACTTTTTATGCTGTACCGAAAGTTGAAAACCAAAGTATAATCATTTCCGGAGAAAAAGAAACAAAAATCAATTCGTTAATTATCAATAAACTAAAATCATCCTGGGACAACTAATATAAATTTGTATAACCATTTTTAAGAATAATGAAGATTTCAACAGTGTATGTATTAGGTTTAGCTGGCTTGCTAACTTTATCAGTAACTACTCAAGCTAAGGAATATTATGTTTCTCCAAAAGGAAATGATACAAATTCAGGCGTAATGGACTTACCATTCAAAACCATTCAAAAGGCAGCTAATGTAATGGTTG
>CAIQOG010000492.1 GCA_903873355.1 uncultured Bacteroidales bacterium | reverse complement strand
TACTGAAGTTCAGAAATTTATATCTAAAACAGGAGTCACTTATCCATTCTGGAAAACTGATCCGACTACCCTGAAAACCATTATTCGGGCTAATCCGGGAATTGTTATTCTTCAAAAAGGAACTATTCTGAAGAAAATGAACTGGAGAGATTTTGAATAATTATTGTTTTATAGAAATAGGAATTTTTACATACAAATATTTTAAAGATAAAAAAGATGAGAAAAAACATTGTTGCAGGAAACTGGAAAATGAACAAAACCCTGCAGGAAGGACTGACTTTGGCTACTGAATTAAACAGTGCATTGGCCGGTTCAAAACTAAATTGTGATGTAGTTATCGGAACACCATTTATTCACCTTGCAAGCGTTGCTGCAGTTGTTGATTCTAAAGTGATTGCTGTTGCTGCTCAAAACTGTGCCAGCAAAGAATCAGGTGCTTATACTGGTGAAATCAGTGCATCTATGGTAAAATCAACCGGTGCTAACTACGTGATTCTGGGGCACTCAGAACGTCGCGAATATTATGGCGAAACAAGTGCAATTCTTAATGACAAAGTTGCACTAGCTCTGGCAAACGGTTTGACTCCGATTTATTGCTGTGGTGAAGCATTGGAAGTACGTAATGCTAACAAACAAAATGACTACGTAAAAAACCAGTTGGAAGAGACTGTTTTCAATTTAAGTGCCGATGATTTCAAGAAAATCGTTATTGCATACGAACCAATATGGGCAATCGGAACAGGTGTAACCGCTTCTACAGAACAAGCTCAGGATATGCTTGCCTTTTTGCGTGCTACCATCGCTGCAAAATTCGGCCAGGAAATTGCCGACAATTGCTCAATTCTTTACGGCGGAAGTTGTAATGCTAAAAATGCTGCTGAATTATTCTCTCAACCTGATATTGATGGCGGTTTGATTGGTGGTGCTTCATTAAAAGTAGAAGATTTCAAAGCTATTATCGACGCTTTTTGAGTTTTGCCAATTTGTTAATCGGCTGATTTGTTAATCGGTTTTGGAAATAAACAATCCTGTAAAGTTTCTTTACAGGATTTTTTGTACTTTTGTGTTTGGATACATCCAATTAACCAATTAACAATACAACCAACTTGCTCCTCAAACTTTACGATACAAACCCAAATCCCGCTCAGATACGCCATATTGCAGAGGTTTTGCGAAATGGTGGTATTATTATTTTACCTACCGATACTGTTTATGCATTTGGGTGCAGTATTTTTAATGCTACCGGTGTGGAATTCATTGCCAAACTGAAAAACCGCGACTTGCGTAAATCGAATCTTTCCTTTATATGCAGTGAATTGAGTCAAATCAGCGAATACGCCAAAATGGATGATGTGGCTTTTATGCTTATGAAGAAGAACTTACCCGGTCCCTTTACGTTTATTCTGAATGGTAGCAGTAAACTTCCCAAACTTTTCAAAAACAAGAAAACAGTTGGAATTCGTATGCCGGATAATGAAATTGCTTTGTCTATTGTCCGCGAATTGGGTAACCCACTGATGACCAGTTCCATTTTTACAACTGAAGACAGTAAGGAGTATTTCACCGATCCAGAATTAATTGATGAAACCTACGGCCATCAAGTCGATCTGGTAATCGATGGTGGACTTGGAGGTTCACTTCATTCTACAATAGTAGATTGTACCGAAGACGAGCCGGTTGTTTTGCGTGAAGGTGCAGGGGAAATTAGCTAATAGTTGGTAG
>CAIQOG010000491.1 GCA_903873355.1 uncultured Bacteroidales bacterium | reverse complement strand
GGACAAAAGAGCAAGAAACAAAGCCAAAGTTGCCTATGAGTTTTGTAACATAAAAACTAAAGTACTTTCGCTTGAAGAGCTATTCTCGTTACCAGTTTTGACTTGACTTTGAGAACAAAAAAAACATAAAAACAACCACTAAAAATTGATTTTTGACTTGCATAATAATTAAAATTTTGAGAGGCGAGGTTAATTATAATCTGTAAAAAATAAGGTGAGACACTACTATCTCACCTTATTTTTTTACACGCGACTTGGAAGTCGCGAAACCCATTTAAAATGACACTCTACTCCTTCTCCACCCTAAACTTTCCACCCGCACTTTCAAAATACAGTGTTCCGTTAGCTTCGGTTACAGTCAGGTGTTTGATGCCGGCAGGAGAAGTTACTTTCCATTTTCCGGCCTTCAGGTCGGTTATCAGTACTTTGTATGTCGTTTTAGTAGTACCTGCACTGAAGGTAATGGCTTGTTCGTTTACTCCAAGCGCCAGTTGTTCAGCCACAATGCGGTCTTTTACTGTAATCACCGCATATTCTTTATTGTCGGAAAAGGTAGAACTGATATTCAGTTTTGATGGTGAATAATCTGCATCCATAGCCTGTACTACGTTCAGGAAATTATCAGCAAGCGCATTGGCGCGTGGCGAAAGTTCTATGCGCCAGCATCCGGCATCTTCCTGCGTTACACTGCCCCAGTTTTGACCATCACACCAGTATTCTTTGCCCGGTCCGCCTATTTTTTGAATGTTGGCATTGCTGAGTTCGGGCAGCAGCACGGTGTTTATTAGTTTGCCATCGCGTCCGTCGTTGGTATTTACCGCCGTTATTTTGTTTCCGTTTATTTCCGGCTCGTTCTGCATGTGCAGCAACCAGGTTTTCTTAAACGAGGCATTGGTCGACACCACTTTATCCAGCACTATCAACGTTCCGGGTATGTCGTTCGATTTATGATTCAGAAACACGAAGCTTCGACGCACCAGTTCAGCTTTGGGCGGATAAACACCAATGAATTTCGGCACATTGTACGAATTGGTCAGGTCGCCTTTAAAATAGCTGTAGTCGGGTTGCAATCCGGCAGAGATTTCTTCGGCCAGAATAGTAGCCGATTTGCCTGCCTTAAACATATCGGCACTGGTATCCCAGGCATGGTCGCCAAAGAAAAACTGTCCACCATCGCGCGCCACCACTTTTTGCTTTTTATCCCAACCACCCGGCAAAGGTTCATTGGGGTCGTAAATCAACAGCGAGTTATGAGCTACTGTGCGGGCAAAATAGTTGGTATAGTTTAGTTTGGCCCAGCCATTCTGTGCATCTTTTCCCTGATAAATACCCGCATCCAGTGCCAGATGTCCTTTGTAATAGATATCGAAATTTCCGCCATCCATGTGCGTGTGGTTCTGCGCGTTGTATTCCTTCATATTCATCAGCACTACCATGGCATTCGACGAAAAATCTGCACGATTCATATCCCATTTGGTACGGGCAATCATAATGCCGGATGGCGAAGGGAAAAAGCGGCTCAAACACAAACTGTCCATTGGTTTGGACTGAATATCGGGATTGTGGTACACAAACAACCGTGTGCTTTGGTGTGTGGTAGCCATCAAATTGTCCTTCGAAACGGTTTGCAACACCGGATCGTTGGAAAGATTAGCAGCGAGATAATACAATTGACTGTAACCCATTTCCAAATGCTTGTGACCATCGCCTTCGGGCATACCGTCCATGTCTTTTTTCTGCGGAATAGTTCCGTAAATAGCCCGGTAAACGGCTTTGT
>CAIQOG010000490.1 GCA_903873355.1 uncultured Bacteroidales bacterium | reverse complement strand
TTTTACTTCTTTCGTTTGTTTTTCTTCACATACAATTCGTTTCCCCTGAGAAATAATCTGTTTGACCCTTTCTTTAATGTTATATATTACTTCATTTGTCATAGGTTCGCCCAAATTATCAAGTTGACAGTAATATCCTTTAGATATGGGATGTTCTATTCTGAGAGTTGCGTGTGGATATAATTCAGAAACAGCTTTTGCCAATACCATACTTAACGTGCGAACATAAACACGCATTCCTGAAGGTGAGCTTAAATCAATAAATTCAATATCTTTAGGCTTATACACCAAGAAATTTAAATCTTCAACTTTATAATTAACCCGAGCTGCCATTAAAGGATATTTCAGTTCAATTTTTAAGTCTTCGTAAATTTCGAGAACTGAAACCCCCAACGGATAATTGTGATAAGATTTCGTGTTTTTGCAGAATATGGTGACTTGTTTGTCCATACGTATAGGAGAGAATATGTTATTTCTAAAATGTTGGGTGCAAATTTACATTATTTTTTTTGATGTTTTTATTTTAGTGTGTGTATTTTTTGAGTTACTTTTGCAACTCATTTTCAACAAAAACTGTATTTTTATAAAATTTGATTGAATAACTGCGTTTAAATTAGAACATTACCTGAGATTATGAATTTATTTGACGTTTACCCGCTTTTCAATATTGAAATTACAAAAGGAATAGGATGTAGAATTACTGATAATCACGGTATTGAATACCTCGATTTATATGGTGGTCATGCTGTAATATCAATTGGTCATTCTCATCCGTTTTACGTTCAAAAACTGACTCAACAGGCTGAAAACCTGGTTTTCTATTCGAATTCAGTCGTGAATAAATTACAAATTGAGCTTGCCAAAAAACTTGGAAAAATTTCCGGATATGATGATTATTCGCTTTTTTTGGTCAATTCGGGAGCCGAGGCAAACGAAAATGCCCTGAAACTTGCTTCATTTCATACCGGAAGGACAAAGGTGGTGGCTTTCAATAAAAGTTTTCATGGAAGAACCTCTGCAGCAGTTCGTGTTACCGACAATCCGAAAATTGTAGCACCGATAAATGAGGGTTTCGAAGTAATGTTTCCACATTTGAACGACATTGAACATGTAAGGGAATTGCTTAAAAATGAAGATGTTTGTGCTGTTATTATTGAAGGAATTCAGGGTGTTGGCGGTATTCGGGTACCTGAAGTTGAGTTTCTGAAACAACTCAGTGAAGAATGTAAGAAAACCGGTACAGTACTTATTCTCGACGAAATTCAGTCGGGTTACGGACGGAGCGGAAAATTTTTCGCTCACCAACATGCAGGCATTCATCCCGATTTAATTACAGTCGCAAAAGGCATGGGCAATGGTTTTCCGATTGGTGCTGTTTTGATTAATCCCGCTTTCGAAGCTTCGCATGGTTTGTTGGGAACAACTTTCGGAGGAAGTCATTTAGCCTGTGCAGCTGCTATTTCGGTGCTCGATATTATTAAAGCAGAGCAATTAGTTACAAATGCAGAGAAAACAGGTCAATACTTACTCGATGAACTAAAAAAAATTCCTCTACTAAAAGAAGTCAGAGGCTTGGGGCTGATGATTGGACTTGAATTCGAAATGCCCGTGACTGATATTCGCAATCGATTGCTTTTTGAGAAAAAAATATTTACCGGAGCAAGTGGAACAAACATAATACGCTTATTACCACCGCTTTGCTTAACAAAACAGGATGCAAACATTTTCCTTGCAGCTCTGAAAGAAATTATTCAGACCATATCATTAAATTAAATGAAACGAGCATCAAAACAACTATTTAAACCAAAAGATAATGTTCATTGCGAGTTCCATACGACAACTATTAAAAAAATAAAAATGAACGTATGAAACATTTCGTTTTTCTGTTTTTTTGTATTTTACTTACTTCGCAACTTGTTGCTCAGGAGTCTGTTTCAAAAGATAAAATCACACTCTTAACAGGTGAAATTTATATCGGCAATATATATGCAAAAACGGATGAACTGGTTATGATTAAAACAGAAAACGGGAAAAGGTATCAATTTATGCTTTCGCAGGTTAAACGTATTGAAAAAACTACTCTTACGTCGAAAGATTCAAATAAAAACACCGTAAAATCCTCAGTTGACGATACTTCACCGGGCTATTTTTGTGGCAATTTAGAAATTTCAGGAGGTATTTCAAGTGCTAAAAATGCCTTTTCTTCCATACCAAATACTGAAGTTTCTATGGTTTTCGGGAAAAATAATATCAGTGGAAAAAACCTGTTTTTTGGATTAGGTGCATCATATCAAATGTTGTTTACCTCCGTCAATACTCAACCGGTAAGATTTATTCCCGCGTTTATGAGACTTCAAAAAACCTTTCTTAAATCAAAAACATCACCATTTGTCGGTATCGATGCCGGATATTCATTTGGCTTAAGTCCAGGATATGGTGGTGGTCCGTTTGTAAAAACATTTGTCGGGATTGTTCGTAAAATTAATTACAAATCAGACTTTTACGCGGATGTTTTTGGCGGCGTTTCATCCATTAACACAGCACTAACAGAAACAAATGATTTGGGAATATTTCATTACAATGGTCCTACTACAATGACTACTATCGGACTTAGGGTTGGTTTTCACTTCTAAACCGACAAACATCTTCGATGCATTTTTCAATCGAATTAAAATTATATCCTAACTTCTGACGTGCTTTTTCTGAACTGTACAAAGATATACCTGTTGCAGAACGAGCAGTTCCAGTGTCAATCAGTGGTTTAAAACCGAATAATTTTCCTGTTATTTCTAAAAAATATCCAATAATCAACATCATTTTTTTCCCGATACCAATAAACGGTCGTCGCTTGCCAAAACCATCAGCCATCCAATTTAAGATGTCTTTATTAGAGCAATTCTCACCAACCAGCACAAATCTTTCTCCGGATATATCTGATTTAGTAAGTTGAATCATTATTTTTGCCACATCCTGAACATCGACATAACCGCTACCGCCATTTGTATAAAAAATCAATCCTTTTTGCATGCGTGCAAACAACTCTGAACTTCCACTGTCCGTTCCCGAAACTCCCAGAATTATGCCCGGATTTACAATAACTGCTTTCAGCCCTTTTTCTATTCCTTTCCAGACTTCCTGTTCCGAAAAATACTTACTACGGGAATATGCTGATTGCTGTGGTGAATCAATCCAGACAGAGTTTTCGTCAATAAGTTGTTCATTTTCTACTT
>CAIQOG010000489.1 GCA_903873355.1 uncultured Bacteroidales bacterium | reverse complement strand
GCTTTGCATTTTATTCAGTTTCAATTCGCTTAATCTTACTTTTATATTCTTGTTTCGCCATTAATGGAACAGACTCAACCATCACATTGCTGGTATCAAGTCCATAAGTTTTAATGTCAGTAATTCCAATGTTTTTTATGATGTTGTAAAGTGTCATAGTGAACTTTTCTTTGAATTTAACTCCGAAATCAAAGTTGTAAATCCTGTGAATAATGATAAACCTGAAATCACCCGGGATATTGTTCTTCTTTAGCGAAGGGTAGTGGCTTGTCAATTCAAATTCTTTACTTGCAACCAAATCCTCTATTATTTGCCTGAAATACATGTTTATTCGTGGTTGTACACGGAATCCGAGACGAATATTTACACGGAACAGAGTATCGGGAATTAATTGTTCAAATGAATATTCAAAGGTTGTTGGATCGTCTAAATGGTCGATATGAAGCAGCCAGTAATGATCTGCTCTTTTCGGTTGTTTATTAATGATGGAGTAAATGATTTTACTTTCAATTTCTGATTTCTGATTAGCTTTACTCAAGTAAACCAGATTAGTGGCATATTTTGATATAGTGCTGTCTTTCTTTAAGTCGGAAAGTATATTATAATATGACTGGACTTTAAGAAATTGCATGTGGCTGTTTTTGATTTTCCTTGCATTGAACCAAATCAACATAACGCTTGCAATAACTCCTGCAATAAGAATGGTTGCCCAACCACCATGCAGAAATTTGAACATATTGGCGGTGAAAAACGATATTTCAATCGTTAGAAACACAGCCATAAATGGAATAATTAACATCGGGTTTATTCTGTTTTTCTTCAGATAAAAACCCAACAGGAAAGTGGTCATCATCATAGTGATGGTTATGGATAAGCCGTAAGCAGCTTCCATGTTGCTTGAATTCTGAAAAAACAATATCATGATTACACAGAATACAAACAGAAAGGAGTTTACAAACGGAATATACAACTGACCTTTTACTTGTGTGGGATATTTAATTTTCTGACGTGGCCAGAAGTTCAGGCTCATTGCTTCACTGAAAATGGTATACGAACCGCTGATTAATGCCTGACTGGCAATAATAGCTGCTGCTGTAGCCATTACAACACCAAAAAACAAAAAGCTTTGAGGCATTATACTATAGAAAGGATTTGTTTCATTTGCCAGACTATCCAGATGGGTAAGTACCCACGCACCCTGTCCGAGATAATTCAGAATAAGCATTACTTTTACAAATATCCAACTGATACGTATATTTTTAATACCACAATGTCCCAAATCCGAATAAAGCGCTTCTGCACCCGTCGTACAGAGGAATACAGCACCAAGAATTAAAAACCAATTTGGATAGTTAATCAGTAAATTTATGGCATAATAAGGATTAAAAGCTTTCAGTATAAGTGCATACTGAGTAATTTGCATAAAGCCCAACACCCCAAGCATTGTAAACCAAATTACCATAATAGGACCGAACGAATTCCCGATAGCTTTTGTGCCGAATTGCTGAACAAAAAACAGAACCGCTATTATAATTATGCTAATAGGTACAACCGGTGTATCGGGGTTAATTCCTTTTAATCCTTCTATTGCCGAAACAACTGTAATGGCAGGAGTAATAATCCCATCAGCAATCAATGTACTTGCACCGATAATTGCTACCGCGTACAGCCATTTCTTTTTGTTTTTACGTATCAGTGCGTAGAGTGCCAGTATACCACCTTCACCATTATTGTCGGCACGAAGGGTAATCAATACATATTTTACTGTGGTTTGCAGGGTTAGTGTCCATATAATGCACGAAATTGCTCCGATAATATAATTGGCATCAATGTGTTTGTTTGCGCCCAGGATGGCTTTCATTACATAAAGTGGCGAAGTACCAATATCACCATAAACAATTCCAAGCGTGACAATTACGCCTATCATACTAAATTTGCTGATATGGCTGTGGTGGTTTTGGTTTGAATCCATTAGTTTATTGATTAGATGTAGCGAAATCTTGAAATTCGGACACAAAAGTACATAAAGATTTTATAAAGATTATCATAATGAGTTGATTTTTGTTTTATATTTCTCAATTTGATTTCAAATATAAATAATATATGTCTATATGATTACAAAAATATATAATTAGTATCAGAATAATGTTATTATTTAAATAGATATGACATTGTGATTGCGAATACAATGTTATTGTTTGCAATTTGT
>CAIQOG010000488.1 GCA_903873355.1 uncultured Bacteroidales bacterium | reverse complement strand
GGAGTATGGTTTTAAACATCTGTTTTTTACTTTCTTTTAAAAGACATAATTCGTGTGCAAATATAATTAAATATACAGATTATTTACATTTATTTTAATCCTATAATCAAAATATTACTTCGTAACAGTAATAGTTATTGTTTTCAGATAAAGAATTAATTACAAAAATTAAATACATATTGGGATTGTTCTATTACTTCCTGTCACCTGTCAGGAAGTTTTTTGTTCGTGTCGTTTAAATTTAAACGACGTTTCTCATTATTTTCCTTCAAAACCTGGCGTGAACCTGGCGTAATAAAAAAAGACACCCACACAACGAAGTGTAAGTGTCTGATTATTAACGCTCTCCCTCTTGGACTTGAACCAAGGACCCTCTGATTAACAGTCAGATGCTCTAACCGACTGAGCTAAGGAAGAATTTTTATACCGCATTTTTTCAAATGCGTTGCAAAAGTAATAGGTTTTATTGAAATATGCAATATCTTTGCAGAAAAAACAAGGATTAATTATATGAAAAAAGTATTAGGAATGGGTAATGCCCTGACAGACATTTTATTGCAAATTGAAAATGACAACATTTTATCGTCTTTAAATTTATTGAAAGGCGGAATGCAGTTGATAAATACCGAACGTTCTGAAGAAATAAGTGAAGCCGTAAGTCTTTATGACAAAGTAATGGCAACAGGTGGTTCAGCTTCGAACACCATTAATGGGATTACAAAACTTGGGCTTAATGCGGGATTTGTAGGCAAAATTGGGAAAGATGATATTGGGTTATTTTTTACGAACGACTCTATTAATAATGGTGTTGAACCGCACCTATTAGTAAGCAAAACCCCTTCAGGGCGTTGTATCGTGTTGGTTTCGCCCGACAGTGAACGCACGCTTTGTACTTTCCTCGGTGCAGCCTGCGAACTGGAAGCCGGTGACTTAAAACCTGAAATGTTTCAGGATTATGACATTTTCCATATTGAAGGCTATCTCGTTCAAAACCATGACCTTATACGAACAGCTGTGAAATTGGCTAAAGAAGCCGGACTCAAAGTCTCAATTGACCTTGCCAGTTATAATGTGGTGGAAGCCAATCTCGATTTCCTGCATGAAATTGTGAAAGAATATGTAGATATTGTTTTTGCCAATGAAGAAGAAGCGCGTGCTTTTACCGGCAAAGAACCCAAAGAGGCATTAATTCACATTTCAGATCATTGCGACATTGCTGTTGTAAAAGTAGGGAGAGAAGGATCTTATATCAAATCGGGCGATGAACATGTTCAGATTAGACCACGGATGGCAAATGCTATCGATACAACGGGTGCTGGTGATTTATACGCTGCCGGATTCCTGTACGGACTCGCAAAGGATTATTCATTGGAAGTTTGTGGAAAAATTGGTTCACTTGTTTCAGGAAATGTAGTGGAAGTGCTGGGCGCAAAAATGACTGACGCTGTTTGGGAAGACATCCATGCTGAAATTAAGAAAATAATTAATTAGTTTGAAAGTTCATAAAGTTTGAAAGTTATTTGTTTATAAAACATTTGTTTCATACTGTTTACTGCTTACTGTTTGCCGCTTACTGCTGATTTATGTTCAAATCCATAAAAATATATATTGCCATTGTACTTTCCATGATTTTTTGGTCATTCTCGTTTATCTGGACGCGGGTGGCCATTCTTTCATTTCACCCGATGACCTTGATTACTCTTCGGTTGACACTTGCATCAATATTACTTTATGTGGTTCTGAAACTCACAAAGCGATTTCAACTGATTCGAAAAGGTGATATTAAACTTTTTCTTTTTCTGGCACTTTTTGAACCGTTTCTTTACTATGTGGGCGAGACATTTGGTCTAACACTTGTGGAATCAACCCCTGCGGCTGTTATTATTTCCACCATCCCGCTTTTTGCACCGGCAATTGCATTTATTTTTCTCCGCGAACGCATTGGCTGGGCGACTATACTTGGAATTGTGTTATCGCTTATCGGTGTATTTTTCGTAATTTACGAACGTGGAAATGGATTCAATGCTAATCCGGTTGGTGTGGCATTAATGTTTATGGCAGTTTTTTCGGCCATCGGCTATGCCACTATCCTGAAAAAAATTCCGACCTACTATAATAATATGTCGGTAATTTTTTACCAGAGTCTGTTTGGACTTATTTACTTTATCCCGACTTTTTTGCTTACTGATTTTTCTACTATCCATTCCATAAAAGTCAGCAATCAATCGCTTCTGGCTTTATTTATGCTGGCCATTTTCGCGTCCGTTATTGCGTTTGTATTGTTTGCCGGAGCAGTACGCAAGGTAGGTGTAACCCGTACCAATGTATTTGTCAACCTCATACCGGTTTTTACGGCTATTCTATCCTGGATGATTTTGGATGAAGTATTAACCATGTGGAAATGGTTTGGAATTGCTGTGGTGGTTACCGGACTCTTTGTCAGTCAATGGAGTAGCTATAAAATTGGCAAAATAACAAGTGAAGATATTTTATAACACTCAATATTAATTCTGGTATGAGTAAAAAAACAAACCCTTTATTTGTAATTTATCAATGGATTGTTGCCTATCCAATTCTTGTAGTGATTACATTGCTCACAGCAGTTTTAACTACTTTATTATCTCCAATATCACCTGACAGTAAATTTGCTTATTTCCCTGCACGTATTTGGGCGAAGATTTTTTGTTTTCTGACTTTTGTTCGTGTAAAAGT
Source organism: uncultured Bacteroidales bacterium (assembly GCA_903873355.1). The sequence continues at coordinate 1,587 of CAIQOG010000488.1, read as the reverse complement.
AAGTGGATTGGAAAAACTGAATCCACAACAATCGTACGTATTTTTACTCAATCACCAAAGTATGTTCGATATTTTTGCAGTATACGGTTGGTTACCAGTTATTTTTAAATGGATGATAAAAGCTGAGATTCGCAAAATCCCTTTCATTGGAAAGGCTTGTGAATCTGCCGGTCATGTTTTTATTAACCGTTCCAGTCCCATTGCAGCTAAACAAAGCCTCGAAAGAGCAGAAGCTCAACTAAAAAATGGAGTCTCACTGGTAATATTCCCCGAAGGCACCCGTACCAAAACGGGCGAAATAGGAGTTTTCAAGCGCGGTGCTTTTCGCGTGGCTACCGATTTATCATTACCCATTGTTCCAGTTACAATTCGTGGAAGTTTCGAACGATTGCATTATGATTCAGTTCAAATCATTCCAGGAACAATTGAAATGATCGTTCATGAACCCATCGAGACGACCACATACCTCCCCGACAATTCATCTGAACTTATTCAGAAAACCCGTGATCAAATTCAGTCTTCACTTTAATTAATTTACAATCTCTCAGCCAGCCAATTCTTACTTTGATTATATGTAATTTAATGTATATTTATACAGCATATATTCACGATTAACTGTTGTCCTATTTATTTTTCAATTTATCACTTTATAAATCTAATATTCAAGACTTTAAAAATAGGCTTGTCCCACTAATATTTAGCTATTTTTGTCGCTTGTATTAATAAATGTAGTATTTTTGACACTATCAAAATAGTTTTTCCTTCAACATCTAAAATCAATAATTTGAATTCTATTTTTTTTGCGAAAAATAATACTGGAATTAGGCAAATTTTAAATCTTCGAAATGTGAAAACAAAAGGATTAATTTAAACTTTTCAATAAAATGTGATGAAACTTTACAAGATTATTTTTCAATGAAATTGTTGAACTAATAAAACCCTACCGTTATGATTAATTCTATTCAGATAAATAGCATGTACAATACCATAAGTGATTCGAACTGGCAAACAGTTGCACTTGTTGAGGGCTGGGCACATTACAGAGAATGGCTTATGAAAGTAAACTATTTTAATCCATATTTCACTCTAAGTAATGAGTTTCCATATAACTATGGCATAATGTTTAGAGAATTAATTAGTTCCGGCTGTAGTTATTCTAGCATTGAAAAAGCTTTAAAAGCCTTTACTATTGAAGAATTCAAAAATAATTTAATTGACAAATATCCTTTAAGAAAAGCTCAGATTTCTGGAATAATCAGACCTTACGAGTAACTTCGATTTCATAAGCATATTTTTCTTGCCAATTTCCAAATAATGGCATGAAATTTCAAGAACAAATCTGTATACATTCTAAAAACAATCGTTTTTAGAATTTTTTATCTCACAACACAGCATTTCATGTGAATCTTCTATTAAATATAAATTTGAATTCAAAAAAAATATATCTTACCCTCGTTCTATACTTCCCAAGTTAATATAACTATTCAAAATTCATTTCTAATTAAACAAACACCCTTCAAAACAGTTAAAGTACGTTAATTCAAAATCTGTTTTTAATCCAAAATCCGTCTTAAATTCGTATTCTTT
>CAIQOG010000487.1 GCA_903873355.1 uncultured Bacteroidales bacterium | reverse complement strand
TTTGAAACCTATAAAAACAAATACACCATCGGATTCGAGTTCCTTCATTTCTTTGGTCTTTAAATCCTCGATAGTTGTAATCATGGTATTTCCACGTTTTTCAAAATTCCGTGGTTCATATTCGTACAGCACGCTTATTTTTTCGTTAGCCTGAAGATGTTCAATTGCAGTTTGGTTGGCTGTCAGTTTGTCGAACTGATGAATCATCGTTACTTTACTTGCAAACTTAGTGATAAACAATGCTTCTTCTACTGCCGAGTTTCCTCCACCAATCACCGTTACTACCTTATCCACAAAGTATTTAGCATCACAGGTGGCACAATACGAAATGCCTTTGCCTTTCAGTTCTTTTTCACCTGGGGCATTCATCGTATTTGGAGTAGTACCTGTAGCTATAATAATTTTTTTAGCCCGAATGGTTTCCAGTTCATCAATCACAATTTCTTTTTTCAATAAATCCACAGAGGTAATATCCACAGCCACTTTAAAGTCTATTCCGGTATGTTTGGCCTGTTCACTCATGTAGTGTGCCAGCATAAAACCAGATTGTGGCTGATCAAATCCCGGATAATTGGAAACCTGATGAGTAATACCCATGTATCCACCCGGAAGTGCAGGATCAATCAGCACAGTTTTAATTTTGGCTTGTCCAAGATAAATTCCGGCTGTCAGCCCGGCAGGTCCGCCACCCAAAATAGCTACATCGCACTCAGAAACAGTTGATTTTTGATTGGCTTTGATAGCTTTTACTTCTTCAGCAGTCAGCATTTTATCCAACCGTTCCACTATTTCTGACTTTTTAATTCCACCACTGATGGTATCCAGAATTTGCTTGCCATTATCAAAAAACAAAAGCGTTGGCGATGAACTTACACCCAGTTCGGTTGCCAGTTCACGGTTTCCCTGACGGAAAATCTTCAGAAACTTGATTTTCTCACCGTACAATTCGGCCATGGCTTCAAATTTAGGTGCCAATGCCTCACAGGGCGGACATTCGGTGGAGTAAAAATCGAGTACTACTTTATCTCCACTTAGAACTTCTTTTTCAAAATCAACTGCATTAATTTCTTTCATAAGACCTCTCCCCGACCCTCTCCAAAAGGAGAGGGAGATACGGTATTTTTAAATTTATTGTAATTTAAATGTTGCCTAAATATGTTCATTTATTCATATATCTAACAATAGAATGCTCAAAATTATGAAAAATCTATTCAAATGCTGTCTCCCTCACCTTTGGAGAGGGTTGGGGTAAGGTAATACGCTGCTCCTAAACTCAATAATTCCTTTACCGGACGGCAATCGGGTGTATTTGGATGTCCATTCTTATTCTTTGCCACCGAAGCACAACCGCCTCCGCAAGCCAGCGCAACATCGCAGGTTTTACATTTTTCGATGGTGGTAATATCGCGGTTTTGCCAGCTTTCTATGGCCGTCTCATTTTTTGTTACTTCAGGATAAAACGTGCCAAGTTCGTCACCCTTATTACCAACTGTGGCTGTACATGAATAAATAGTGCCGGTAAAGTCAAACGCCCACTCGGTTTTACAAGCCGGACAGGAATCAAAAAGCGGAGTTGGCAGTTCTTCGTGTTCAGCTATATATTTAGCTATTGAAAAAGCCGGTTTATAAAACTCCGCAATGTACGGATGAACTTTCAGCAATTCGTATAAATGCTGATAGAGTGTGGCACGGTCAAAAAGCTTTTCGGGAGTACTGTTGCAGAAATGCAGTTCGTAGTTTCGGCCGATTTGAGTTTTGAAATACGGCGAAATAGTCCATCCTTTGTCAATGGCAAAGCGTGATAATCCGGCCAGATTTTCTATGTTGTCTTTATCGATAACCATCCGCAGGTTGATTTTGATTCCGGCAGCCAGACAGGCATCAATTCCTTCCACAATTTTATCAAAAGTGGGTTGTTTTCCTTTTAGGTAACGTCGTCCATCATGCACTTCCTGCGTTCCATCAAGTGTAACCTGCACTTCACGTATGCTGGCTGTTTTCAATAAATCAACATACGAAGCAAGCGTATAGCCATTAGTTACAAAGGCTAAATCGAGTCCGGCTTCATTGGCTCTATAGAGAAAATGAGTTAACATCGTCCGCTGATTTTCGCCAGGTAGCAAGGGCTCACCACCAAAAACGGTAATATATTTTCTACGTCCGGCAAATTCTGTACGCACATACCTGAAAAAAGCGTCAATTACTTCATTGTTCACTACCTTCTGAATCGGATTATAACCTTCCTGATAACAATATGAGCAGGCAAAGTTGCAGGAATAGTTTGGCACAAAAAACAACTGCGTTTCATCATCTTCCCGTTTTTCAGTAAAGTCAAGATAAGCCAGTTTGAAAGCTCGTTTTTCTTTCTCCTCATCTACAAGATAGCCATTTTGTGCAAACTCACCTTTCGGATCAAGCTTGTTTTTCAGCATCTTTAGTTCATTTGCAGAAATAATATCAGCTGACTTGTGCAAGGGATTGACAATGAAAAACTCGTCAGAATCCTTAATCGGAACAATTATATTGTGATTGGAAACCCCTAACCCCTGAAGGGGAACTGAGTTAGAAATGTATAGAAAATTATTCTTATCCATAAAAAAGATGCTTATTCTTTCATTATATTTGAACAAAACCTAACCCGGAAAGGAGTTTTTATTCCCCTTTAGGGGTTAGGGGTTGTTCTCATAGCTTAGTCGTGACAACCGGCTACAATAATCGAAACTTTTGCACAGCATTGTGCCTGTTTCGATTCGGTGCTGTTGGTTTTGCAACCACAGCTTTTCTTCACTACACTTTTCATAAAAAATTTAATTTAGAAAATGAATAAAAAAGAAAGAAAATATCATAGAAATCAGGTATTCCAGCAAAAATCATTTTTCAAAAAAGATTTTTTGTCAGTCTTTACTGATGTTATGGTAAAACTTGAAACTATTGCTTTCCCTTTTTCGTAAGGTGCTGACTCCTCGAGAATTCTCACCTGCTGAAAACCTGCTTTTTTGAGTGTTTGAAGGTAAATATCCTTTGTGTCGGCACCCGCCCAACATTCGGCTATGGCTATCGGGTTGTTTTTATATTCTTCGCCAATTTCTTTCACCGCATATATGTCGCTTATCACAAAGCGTCCGCCGACTTTCAGAATACGGAATATTTCGTTCCAAACCGTTTGTTTGTCAGTGCTGTGATTCAGGGTGCAATTCGAAATAACCAAATCAACTGAATTGTCTTCCAAAGGCAGTTTCTCCAATTCAGCCTGTATGAATTCAGCATTGCTCACCTCAAACTTTGCCTTGTTGGCATTGGCTTTCCCTATCATTCCTTCCGAAATATCAATTCCGATAGCACGACCGTTTTCACCTACTGCTTCCGCCATCCGAATCACATCGTTTCCTCGTCCGCTGCCCAAATCCACACAAATTTCACCGGGTTGTGCTTTGGCATAATTAATTGCACCTCCACAAGAGAGGCAGCAACTCGATTCACTCAATAAAGTATAGCGTTGATTAATTGCTTCTGTTGTCATAATATGTTCAATATCTTATGACTAACTAAATTTTTCTTTTCAGACTCATCCAGCCACCACCGTTATAGACATTGCTGTAACCCCGCGATTTAAGTCCGCTTTGAGCCATTGAACTGCGCGATCCGGAAGCGCAACATGTAATAATCACCTGATTCTTATTTTTTAATTTTCCCAGATTTGCATCAATCTTATCCAACGGAATATTGATTGAATCTCTGATATGACCACTCGCATATTCAGCTTTAGTACGCACATCCATAATAATGGCACCTTGTCTTACTAATTCCCCCAGATCGACCTGAGGCTTAATTCCGAATAATTTCTTTAATGTTTCTATCATAATATTTCTTAGTTGTTTTTTGTTTGACGATGCAAAGGTAAAAACAATATTTTGAATTACAATAGTATCACCAATAAATTATTTTGATATCACTAAATTATTTTATATCTTTGTCGCGTAATTCAAAAAAACAAATCACTAAACGAGTTGATTATCATGTTGTTTAAGGAAGATATTAAGCCCGAATTTGCACAGGAACTTTTTTCTGACAGCGACAAAGTTTTCAAATTTGTAGCTGAAATAAAATGGAAAGACGGTTATACGTGTCGTAAATGCGGCCATACCAACTATTGCGAGGGCAAATCACCATCCTCACGCCGCTGTACCCGTTGCAAATCGGAAGAATCTGCCACAGCTCATACCATTTTTCATAATCTGAAATTCCCTCTAAACAAGGCTTTTTATATAGCCTACAACGTCTGCGTCCTGGGAAGTGATCTTTCGAGCTATAATTATTCCGATCAACTGGGACTTAACCAGATGACATGCTGGAAATTCCGCAAACGCATTCAAAACTGTATGCTACAGCAAGAAAATAAAACTAAAGTAAGTATTCAGTCAATTTTGTTGTTGGAAGTGAAATAGACAATCTATAATAACAACTCCTTTAGTACAATAAACTACATCAAATTAGTGATATTTAGGTCTAAATGCTAAATATATATCAATTTGAAACTAATTAAGCATTCGCATTTTAAATATTGAAACAAAATCATTATTTTTGTGCAATATATTCACAAAAGCTGAGTTTTACTTTGAAATTATCGAAATCTCCATCCGAATGTTCTTCCAAAGAAGAAATCCGTCAACATATTGACTTGATTGATAGAGAAATAATTACTCTTTTTGGTCTACGCTTTAAGTATGTTTGTGAAATCGTAAAATATAAAAACGATGTAGAAAGTGTAATTGCTCAGGATAGAAAAAATCAGGTTATCAAAGCACGTGGTGAATGGGCTGAAGAACATGGTTTGGATAAAGAAACTTTTGAACAGATTTACCGCTTTCTGGTAGATCACAATATTGGAAAAGAACTTGAAATTCTTGAAAAAAGCAAACAAGTTGAAGAGTAAACATGTACAACAACTCACAAATAAGCAAACTAACAAATAATTATAATATGTACTACCAGGATATTAAAGTAATGGACTGCACTGTTAGAGACGGTGGATTGATGAATAAATGGCAATTTTCGGACGATTTCGTTCGTGGTGTATACAACGCTTGTGTAGAAGCAGGTATCGATTACATGGAAATCGGTTATCTGAGCAGTGAAAAAGCCTTCAGCCGCAAAGAAATGGGACCTTGGAAATTTTGTCATCAAAAGGATTTGGAACGTATAGTCGGCAAAAACGAAACCAGTCTGAAACTATCAGCAATGGCTGATATTGGTCGTATTGACCTGGATGATATTCCACTTGCATCCGAAAGTGCATTAGACATGATTCGTGTGGCTTGTTATGTGCATCAGGTGGATAAAGCTGTTGCATTAGCACATCATTGCATGGATAAGGGTTATGAAGTGTGTATTAATCTTATGGCTGTCTCAACTGTTGGAGAACTGGAACTGGATGAAGCACTGAAAGATATTGCTAAATCGCGTGTAAAAGTATTTTATGCTGTGGATAGTTTTGGTAGCATGTTTGTTGATTCTGTGGAACATTTAGTTCGCAAATACAAAGATGCATTGCCCGGAAAAGAAATAGGCATCCACGCTCACAACAATATGCAATTAGCTATGTCGAATACAATTACAGCTTTAAAAGAAGGCTGTACTATGCTCGATGCAACTTTGCTCGGACTTGGACGCGGTGCGGGCAACTGTCCTGTTGAAATTCTTATTGCCTTCCTGAAAAACCCAAAATACCGGTTATTACCATTGCTACAAGTCATTCAGGATCATGTTCACCCAATGCAAAAAGATATTGACTGGGGTTATCATATTCCTTATCTGATTTCCGGAGCGTTGAATGCGCACCCACGCCGTAGTTTGGAATGGATGGACTCTGACCGTAAAAATGATTTTGTGACATTTATGAAAGAAATGCACGATAACGAAGTGTTGGAATAGTACGTTCACTTCTTCAGAATAAAAAAATCTTGCTGAAATCTATTTCAGCAAGATTTTTTTTACTTTAGGGATTATGAACTATTTATAGTAACGACCCAATATTGGTAGTAAATAGTTTTACAGCAATAGCTAACAAGATAATACCGAAGAATTTACGAAGAATATAAATTCCACCCTCCCCTATCATTTTCTCAATTTTCGAAGTCGATCTCAATACGATAAAAACAAATATCATATTAAGAATCAGCGCTACAATAATATTTTCAGTAGCATATTCAGCACGAAGTGAAAGTAAAGTGGTGAACGAACCCGGACCGGCTATTAATGGAAAAGCTATTGGAATGATTGTTGAACCACTTTCTGGTCCTTTATTCCTGAAAATTTCGACATCAAGTATCATTTCTACCGCAAAAATAAAAACGATAATAGAACCGGCCACTGCAAACGACTGAATATCAACACTAAACAAACGCAATACGCCTTCACCACCAAACAAGAATGCAATGAGGATTACCAATGCTACCAAACTGGCATTAAACGAGTGAACACTCATTCCTTTTTGTTTGATATTCAGAATAATAGGAATTGATCCAAGAATATCTATGATAGCAAAAAGTACCATAAAGGCACTTGCAATTTGGAGGAGACTGAAATTCATAATTGAATAAATAATGGTTTGATATGCAAAATTACCATTATTTAAATTGATTAAGTACTTTTTTATTGATTATTTTTCTTTCACGATCAAAAATCCAGCCCCATTTATTAAAATAACGAATCATATTAGTGGTATGTATCCATAACATCTTAAGATTCAGGTATGAATCACGGGCATGATGATGAACAATACTAACTTCGGGATAAAACACAGTTCGGAATTCGGAGTGAATTCGCCGTGTCAAATCAATATCTTCGGGATACATAAAGAAACGCTCGTCAAATACCCCAACCTTTTTTAAAACATCAGCACGCAAAAACATAAAACAGCCTGACAAATATGGCACATCCATTATCTTATTATATCCGGATTTTCTGAGTTCAAATTTTGCAGTTCTCCTTTTCGTCCAGGTCTGAGGGATAAACCGCCTGAAAATCAAATCAAAAGGTGTAGGAAGGAGTTTACACAAATGCTGAATTTCACCGTTTGGATAATAAACTTTAGGCATTAAATGCCCTATTTCAGGATTAGAATCCATAAAATCCACAATCTTATCCAAAATTGAAGCATCGAAAATGATATCGGGATTAACTACAAGATGATATGGAATGTTTTGGATGATAGTTTGAGTGATAGCGAGATTATGAGCAGTTCCATAACCAATATTTTTGTCGTTATACAAATAATTTACATTAAGTTGTTCAAAATCCGTATTACGATGAGGAGAGTTATCTATCAAAAAAATATCGGAAACCAGTTCTGATTTCCGTAATGTCTCGACTAAAGGTGTAATTTCCAAAAGTGAATGATTGTAGAGAACTATCGAAGCGTTTAGCACCTAATTTTAAGGTTTTTATAACTATTGAACTGACTTATTTTTCTTACATTTTTAAACAACAAAGTGAAATAATTTCCAGTGCCATTTTTTTTAATAGCCCTAAAATCTTCAGTAGATTTTTGAATTATATTTTTTAATGAATTATTGCTAACTCCACCAACATCCATTTTGACCATTATTGTTGGCAAAAATGATTTTGAAATGGAGGGTTGTTTAAATATGCGTAAAATAAAATCATAATCAGCCGATATATTAAAATTATCATCGTACAATCCCCATTCCTCATAAATCTCTCTTTTGCAATATAGTGTTGGGTGAGGAGGCATCCAACCCCATTTTAAGCAACCGGGACTGTAAATATTACTTCTCCAATAACGTATTGTTTTTTTGTTGTGCTCGTCTTTCGATTGATAAACCAAGTTACCATAAATAACATCAGTTTTTTTGGCATTAAAACAATTTATAATTCTTGAAACTACATGTTTATTTGTATATACATCATCAGAGTTTAAAAATCCTATGATATCTCCTGTTGCTAAACGAATACCTTTATTTAATGCGTCGTAAATACCCTTATCCTTTTCAGAAATAAATTTGGCAATATTATCTTTATTTAATTCAACTATTTGGAGTGTTTTATCTGTTGATCCACCATCGACAATAATGTGTTCGATGTTATGATAGTCCTGAGATTTAACCGAATCAATTGTTCGTTGAATGCTTTTTTCGCTATTAAAAGTAGCTGTAATTATAGATATTTTCATAGGCCACGCTTATATTGCCATTTATTGAATAACGAAAATACATATAAATTATT
>CAIQOG010000486.1 GCA_903873355.1 uncultured Bacteroidales bacterium | reverse complement strand
TGCCATTTTAGTCTTTTTTGTTATAATGGTTTTCTTTAGACCGTGTTGCTATCAAAATACTTTAAAATAACATTTGTATTTTTATGCAATTCGAATCATACATACCTAAAATTAAAATCCTGAAACATTTAATACTGTTGAAAAATAAATCCTGAACATGTCAAAATTACGCAATCAATTAATACTTTTGAAAAATTACAAAAAAGTATTTTAGCTTTCCTTCATTCCCGAAACAAGAGTCATATTTGCGATTTAAAATCCAATACTAAATTCCTGATCCAATGAACTCAAACTACCTGAAAAACCTGCGAATAGTGTATTTTGCCTTAGCTATGGGCGTTGTATTGTTTACATTGGTAACACTGCTTATTAATAGCCTTAACGGGCCACTAGCAGAAACTGGTATTTCGCCTGCCGAAAGGGCTCCTTTCCTGATAGCTTTGATAGTAATGACCGGTGCCGTTTTCATGATTTATAGAACGATTTTCCCTAAAAAACTTGATGTTATTAAAACCTTGCCTACCCTTGATCGTAAACTTGCCGCATGGCGCGAAATATGCATACTGCAGGCTGCTCTGATTGAAGCCCCTTCATTTTTTGCCATTGTTTTGTTTATGCTATTAGGAATATACACATTGTTAGTATGGCCAGTTGCAGGTCTTGTAATATTCTGGCTCAGCCTTCCTACCCGCGACCGGCTGATCCGCGAAGCAGGACTTTCGGTGGCTGAAAGTGATGAATTTGATAATGTCTGATAGTGGAAAATACTTTCAATCATTGCTGGTATTAACACTCGAAAAGGACTGATTTACCGCAAATCAAATAAAATTCAGTATTCTACTTAGCTGCTGTTTAACCGTCTTAGTATCATTCGGTTGAAAAACCTGTATATCTGGTATTTTAATATCTTCTTTCAAGCTAAATTTCTAAACATAATGACATTCAGTTGATTAACATCAAAGGTTATGGTGAGAGTTTCCCTTTTTATAATTTGGAAATAGGAAAAATAATTTGTGTACCTTTGCACCGATTTTTTAAAAATGTAAAAATATACCATAAATAACTGGTATTCAATTATATAATTATGAAAAGAGTAATGGTTCTTACCGGAGGCGGCGATTGCCCCGGACTAAATGCAGTAATCAGAGCAATTGTTAAACGTGCTTCGCAGGAATCGGACTGGGAAGTATTAGGGAGTATAAAGGCTTTTGACGGAATTTTGAATGAGCCTACCGAATTAATGGTACTGGATATGGAGAAAGTTGCCGGCATTCATTACCAGGGAGGTACAATTATCCAGACCACAAACAAAGGCGGCCCTTATGCATGGCCTGTCAAGAATAAAAAAGGTGAATGGGAATATGTTGACCGTTCGGATGAAATGATTCGCAAACTTTCCTATTTGGGTATTGATGCAGTAATAAGCATTGGTGGTGATGGTTCTCAGCGCATTTCGCAGAGGCTTTTCGAACAGGGACTTAATGTTATAGGTGTTCCTAAAACAATTGATAATGATCTTTCGGCCACCGACTCAACTTTCGGATTTCAAACCGCTATTGAAGTAGCTACCGAAGCTGTTGATAAACTGGTAACGACCGCCGCCAGCCATAACCGGGTGTTTATTCTCGAAGTTATGGGGCGCGATGCCGGATGGATCGCACTAAATGCTGCTGTTGCCGGTGGTGCTGAAATATGCCTGCTACCTGAAATTCCTTACGA
>CAIQOG010000485.1 GCA_903873355.1 uncultured Bacteroidales bacterium | reverse complement strand
TATTTATAAAAACATTATTTAAAATTATTCAAACCAGACATTAAAGTGGGGGAAACATAATTGAATTTTCAATAATTTCAACAATTTTCACTCAACAGCTTTTCGAAAATCAGCAAGCGAACCTGAAATTATAATCACAATTTTCGTACATTTGCAGAAAGAATCAAACTGAACACAATAATGAACCATGACGAACCAATCAGAATTGATATCAAAAGCATTCTGAAATTAAAAGCTCCAAATACAAAACTCCCCACATTCATTGTCAATTACATACGAAGAATAGCTCATGAAAGAGATCTTAACAAACTTTTCATAGCTTGTCAGGGCACTGTAAATTTTGAGTTTATTGATGCGTCTCTGAAATATCTTGATATAGAAGTCAGGGTTGAAGGAAAAGAAAACTTACCAAAAGACGGAAGATTCATTTTTGCCGGAAACCACCCATTGGGAGGCTTAGATGGAATTACAACAGGTTTGGTGCTCAGCAAAAATTATAATGAAAAAATTCGTTTTTTCTCCAATGATCTGCTAATGAACCTTGAACCATTGAAAGATTTATTTATCCCGGTAAACAAGGTTGGCAAACAAAGTAAAGAATATGCTGCAATTACGCATGACATTTACCAGTCAGATTATCAACTAATTACTTATCCTGCCGGTATGTGTTCCCGAAAAGTAAAAGGGAAAGTGGTAGACATGGAATGGAAAAAAAGTTTCATTTCAAAAGCCGTAGAATACCAGCGGGATATTATTCCTGTTTATTTTGAAGGAAGAAATTCAAATTTCTTTTACAATCTTGCCAATTTACGCAAGTTTTTGGGTATAAAAATCAATATCGAAATGCTTTATCTGGTAGATGAGCTTTTCAAAAACAGAGGAAGCCACTTTACTATTCGGATTGGAAAACCTATTCCGTGGCAAACATTCGACAAATCCAAGAGTCAGGCTGAATGGGCACAGTGGGTAAAAGAAATCGTTTACAAAATGGCTTGATATGAACACACCATCCATCCGCAAAGCCGAAGAAAAGGATATCGATCTGATTCACAACATTCTGGATATGGAACCATTCAAATACAATGAAGAAGTTCCATACGACCGTTTGTGGATTGAGCAATTGGTATTGAACGACCGTTGCCTGACACTGGTTTATGAAACTGAGGGAGAAATAAAAGGATTTATAAGCGGCGAAAAAATGGTGAGTGCTGCAATAATGATATGGTTTTGTACGGTAAAAACAGAATATCAACACGGCATTATCGGAATCAAACTCTATAACAAATTTGAAAATATCTGTCGTGAAACAGGAGTAACAGCCATTCTTGCCTATGGTTACAAAACTTCAGCCGTCATGCTTGACCGACTCAACTTTTATTCAAACGACACTACTTACAGGGAGTTTTATAAACCGCTGGTGGATTGGTAAGTTAGAAATTTTCTGAATTAGAAAATTTCCCACGCGATAAAATCGCGCGGGAGCGGGGTTTTTTAAACATATTTCTAGTTTTTGTCAATATCTTTAATTTTCCATCCATTCTCAAATTTCTGTAGTTCTACTTCTAATGTTCGAGACTGAGGTGTTAATAATAGCGCCTCTCCCACAGGAGTTAATGTAATTTTTGTAATATATCTTACTAATGCAGTGCCTCTTTCATTATCTATTGAAATTCCAATTATTTTATCGAAAGTTTCAGTATATGTTTTGAATTTGTGAATAGTATTATTATTTTTATCAATATTTTGTTCTAAATCCAAACAATATCTAGCTCCTTCTATTGTAGGGATAATTTCATTACCATTATCCTCAGATAATGGTAAAATTAGATTTGCTTCTTGTAATTTAAACAAATTTTCATCATTTGTACCAACGTTGTAATAATGTGTACTTTCATACAATTTACTATTAGCAATAATTGAAGTTGCAACATTACTGCTGTTGCGTTTACATTTAACATGTATTGATATTAAAATAAGCTAAGTTGCTCTTTGACATTTTGATTGAATTGACGTTCT
>CAIQOG010000484.1 GCA_903873355.1 uncultured Bacteroidales bacterium | reverse complement strand
TAAGTGATGTAAGTGGTGGTGTTAAAGGGTTTTCTTCAGTAGCCGATCTTTGGAGCTATTTCTTAGCCAATGGCAATTTAAATATGCCGGGAACTGATGTTTTAACCCAGCAAGAGCTTTTGCATTTAGATGTCGATGTTCTCATTCCTGCAGCACTTGCTGATTCAATCACTGAAAAAACTGCCGATGGTATTAAGGCAAAAATTATTGTTGAAGGTGCAAATGCACCAACTACTCCTGGCGGAGATCAAATCATTAACGAGAAGCGAATCCTTGTAGTTCCAGATATTTTGGCTAACTCTGGTGGTGTAATCGTTTCTTACTTTGAATGGGTCCAAGATAAACAAAACTATTTCTGGAGCGCAGAGGAAGTAAAACAAAATCTTAATGACATCATGATGAAATCATTTAGAGAAGTTGAACATATGGCTAAAGACAAAAGAGTTTCGTGGCGCGAAGCTGCACACATGATCGGTGTTGCCCGTGTTGCCGAAGCCCATAGATTGCGCGGCCTGTACCCTTAAAGGAAAACTATATTCAAGGGTGGGTATAAAAAACCTTGACTCTTCTAGTTATAAAAAATACACCGGTTAAAACGAAAACTGACAAGATAATAGTTCTTGTGGGAATTGGATTCTTGTCACTTGGACTGGGTGCAATCTCATCGCCAGGAACGTCGACTATTTGCTCTGCCCCAGCCGGTAACCCTTTAATTGTGTATGGGGCGTGATCGTTGCCGACAAATTCAATCGTCAACAGTTGTTCACCAGGTTTTGTAGCAAATTGATATGGGTTTAGGTGAAACCATTCACTATAAATCCGCATGATTTTTCTTCCGTCCAGATACACGTGTGCATGGCCGTAGCCTTCAATGTGTTTTTTTGAAGCCATTTCTGGACTCCACAAAAAGTTACTAGTTTCAACGTGGACATTAAATCCGCCAGTTGGATCTTTCTCAATTTCCAGAACGGCTTTCGGTGCGATTTCTTGTGCGATTTCATGAACATTAGCCGCACCATTGGTGTGAGCGTGCGAAGGCACAACACTGGATAATGCCAAAACACTTCCAATTACAAAAAAAGTACCAAGTTTCACCCAATAAATGTAATGCATTAATTGGAGGAAGAATACTTATTCTGTTAATCTTCTATTCATATTCGCTTATGGATTTCTTTTGACAGGTGCTTTAACAAATTTTATGCTCTGACGATGAAGAAACGTGTTTTTGCACTTGTACTTATCCTTCTTGGATGCAATTTTTTGCCCGCACACGCTGCCACTATGACAGGAAAAATTGTCACTAACAAGAAGGTTTCGGTTTCATACACAGTCACTAATTTATTAACCTTGGATCAAAGTGGGTGTGAAGAGGTTTATATTAAATATAAAATTGATAAGTCGGTGATTTACCCAAATGCATATGTAATGTTTGGCTTGTATTCCAAAGATAATAATGAAACCCAGTCGATTTATGTACAACCAGGAAATGGTATTGGTGCTCAAGGTAAAGATGCTTGGGTGGGTAAAAAAGAAATGGTTTTTTGTGGAAAAGAAAAGAGCTTTGTAAATGAATATGGGGATAAAGTAACTGCTCCGGCCTTCTCAAAAGGAAAATATACATTTATTGCACGTTTGACCGTACTGAAGCCAAAGT
>CAIQOG010000483.1 GCA_903873355.1 uncultured Bacteroidales bacterium | reverse complement strand
TATGAATGGACTTTGGGCAAAAGAATGTAAGGATTCAGTGAAGTTTACGGTACCAAAAATGAACCCTTCAACCGAAAAGCCACTCGGCGAATGGAACTCTATGCGAATCCTCTGTAAGGGAAATACCATCAAAGTGTATGTGAACGATTTGCTTCAAAATTATGTTACCGGATTGACAGTCAACAAAGGTTTTATCGGATTCCAGAATGAGGGTAAGCCTATCGAGTTCAGAGAATTATTTATCCGGAAACTTATTGGCGACGAAAAATAGATTCTCTCTTTTTGTTCTTTCACAAAAATTCAATTAATTCTGACTATTTGTCATTAATTTAAGCCCAAAATAAAATTATTTTGGGCTTGTTTGTTATAATTAACCAAAAACATGCAAATATATATTTAATTTATTCTGACCTTTATAAATTCTTTCCCATACTTTTTCTTCGTGTTTCTTCTTGATTATAAATAATATAGTTTATTTCTTATAGAAGTGCGGTGTCAGCACCTTAAACTCTGACAAAAATAAAATGGAAAAAATTACAATTCTAATGATTGCATTAATTCTGACTACAATTAGTTATGCTGTTGGTCCATCAAACTCATACGTATCAAAAATCGCGGATAGCAAATCATCGCCAGTTGTAGCGATAGAAGATTGGACCGAAATTATGGACAACACCCCATCTAATTATTTTAATCATCTATTCGAAAAAACATCTGATGGAGTAATAACAACAACTACAAAATCATGGCAACGTGTTATGACCGGACAACCCACAATTATAGATTCAACTCCTCGTACCGGATTGGTAAATTTCAATGGTACAAATCTTTCCTTTACAATTCAAGGTACTGCAACTGAGACAACAAATAATTCAACTTCTCCTTATACACTCTCTATTGTTGGTGTGGGTGCCAATGGAAAGTCAAATGGTACATATTCTATTAGTTTCACAAATAGCATGTGGCCTCAAATGTTAACCGGCACTTGGGTGGGTACAAGAAACAGTGGAAGTGGAGTTACATCTGATGCAAATGGACTTGATGAAATAATGAACAATCAGAGTGCTTTTATTTATCCGAACCCTGTTGCAAATAGTTTTACCATAAATGGATTTACAGGCATTGCACGTATCACAATTTCAGATCTGAATGGTAAGTTATTGGTTTCAAAAGAAATAATTGCGAGTGAGACTTTCGAAACAAGCAAGTTAACAAATGGCGTCTACATTATTACTATTAAGACAAATGACTTTACTAAAAACCAACAACTTATTATTCAAAAATAGAGTTGATAGCCTATAATACAAACTATTATCCAAAAGTGGTTGTCTTGTTAAAACAATATTAGGTGATAAAGTATATGAGAGTAAATTGATTAAAAATATGTTACATAATTTCCAACGAAGTGTCCTGTCAGCACGGTAAACTCAGACAAAAAGAATATGAAAAAGCTGATAGCACTTTTTGCAACCTTGTGTATAATATTAAGTACATGGGCTTATGATTTTAAATCAGGCAATATATTTTATAGTATAGTCTCACCTAATGCTCCTTATACGGCGGCAATAACTTTTGAAACAAATAGCTATAACAGTTATTCCGGTGCTGTGGTTATTCCGTCTTCCGTTACTTTCAACAATATCACATATTCGGTAATTTCCATTGGAATCAATGCTTTTGCTTCTTCCTCAACATTGAGTTCGGTTACTATTCCGTCATCAGTTACATCCATCGAATCCTGGGCTTTTGCAAGCTGCTATGGATTGTCAGATGTTACTATTCCGTCATCAATTATAACGATAGGCGATGGCGTTTTTTGGGGATGTTTGAATTTTACAGCTATTACTATCCCTGCTTCGGTAAAAAAGATTGGGCTTTATGTTTTTCACGGGTGTAAAGGGCTAACACAGATTAATGCTGATGCGACTAATACTAATTTTTGTAGCCTGAGTGGAATACTTTATAACAAAGACAAAACCACCTTGTTAGCTTATCCGGCTGGGAAGTCCGATAATAGTTATACGATTGTTTCTTCAGTCGATACCATTGCTGCTTCTGCTTTTGGTAATTGCCAAAATCTTAGTTCAATCACCATTCCTTCAACAGTAATCTATATAACCGGTCATGCATTTATTCAATGTAATAGCTTGACTTCAGTTTATATTCCTTCCTCAGTTACTTACTTTGATAATAATCCCTTTTATGACTGTGCAGGTCTTTCTGCTGTCAATGTTGATCCGGCAAATCAATATCTTCAAAGTGTAGATGGGGTTTTGTTTAAAAAAGGACTGACCACAATAATATATTACCCACCTGCCCATTCCGGAACCAGTTATGTAATTCCATCGACTGTAACGTATACAAGATCAAGTGTTTTCATGAATTGTTTGGGTTTGACTTCAGTTACAATTCCGGCATCGGTAAATACTATTCGTTCAGGTCTGTTTTCCGGTTGTAGTAATATGACTTCAATCAACGTGTACCACTCAGTTCCGGTTGATTTAACTTCAGTTTCAGAAGATTCTAAAGATGTGTTCAAAGGTGTGGATACAACAACTTGCGTCCTGCATGTGCCTGTAGGTTCAAAAAGTTTATATGCCTCTGCTTTTCAATGGAAAGGATTTAGCAATATTGTTGAAGGTTTTTCTTCAGGCTTACTTTCAACCACATTTGCTAATTTAAAAGCAAGTGGACAAAATGGTCAGATTCAGGTAAGCGGTGTTGAGATTGGACAAACTATCAGGGTTTATACTTTACAAGGTAGTGAACTTTATAATCATAAAGCAACTGCAGCAATAACGACTATAAAACTGAATTTACAGGGATTCTATTTGGTGAAAGTTGGTACAGAGTGTGTTAGGGTGGTTTTATGAAACTAACCGCCCCAAGTCCGCAGGCTGGCGGAGAAGTGTAATTACTTTCGTCTCATAAATGCTTTTCAATTTTAAATCACTTGGATACCACTCTTCACATCCCTTTTAGGGGCTTGGGGCAGTGTTTGTAATTTTACTGTTAAAGCCGTTAATCTACTTCATAAACTTCCCTGTAAACCGATACCCTGCATTTTGCACTTTCACTATGAAAATTCCCTGATGCCGGAATGCAATATTCAGGTTTGTTGAATTAGCTTTGGTTTGATACAGACAAATGCCTGTTAATGAATAAATTTGAACAGTTTCATCTCCATGCAATCCTGAAATACTTAGTTGTTCATTTTCGGATAATATTCGGATGGCAGGTGCATTCAAATCAGCTACTTTTGTTTTGACCAGCGTATGCGCTCCTATGGTTTCGGAAACTCCGGAAACCGACGAGCCCAGCGTGGCACGAACCGCGTAATAATACTGCGTATTGTCGGTAAGACCCGTCACGACTGCTGAAGTTGTGCTAACAGGAACATTTTTCTGAACATAAACCGTATCCTGATTTCCATAAGTGGCTGATAAATCGTCAATTGAAAAATTTCCTCCAGTCATTTTATTGAACGTAAACTTAAAAGCTGTTAGTGACTGAGTCGCATTGAAATTATAAACAGGGTAGGTTTTAGAGTTATTTTTACATGAAATGCTGTCAACTCTCACCCAATGCCCATTGCTCATTCCATCAACTATTAAAGAAGCCCCTGTCACAGCCGTAACAAACCGATACATAAAAGTCAGTTTAGAAATGGGTTGTGGATAGGTCTTAGTTTGAATCCATTCACCGAAATTTCTCAATTGAATGGATGGAGACGCAACTCCAGTACTTGTAGCAGCTGTATAAATTGCATTGGCTGTTCCACTCCAACCTGCAGGCAATGGAGTTCCCGAAGAGCCAACATTATTAAATCCTTCCACTTCGGTGGTATCAGCCTGACCGCTTACTTTATACAGGTTAAACAAATAACCCGAGGCATAAGGCGATGCTCCCCAGTTGGCTGTAAACTTATCAGACTGAACATCGGTTGCATCTGATATCTCAGGAATATCCAGTGCAGCAGTATGAAGTTGCATGGTATTTATGGCCGTAGCAATAACTCCCGACCGCATAGATTCTACGCTGTAAGTATATGCATTATTTGGAATCAGGTTCTGAATTGGATAGGATGTATTCAATCCTACAATCGTATTCTGAAGAATATAGGTCGGACTTCCTGTTGGAAATGTCATCAACGGACTTCCAAGCATTGAATAGGAATCGGTAGGTAAGGTATTCCATTCAGCAGGATTAAATGTTGAACTTGGATGAGTGACAGATGCTTTGCGTTGAAGTGTAACATCAACACCCCACATGACATCGGCACCGGCATTGGCTTGTCCCGCCATATCGATGGTTACACCGCTTCGAACCAGTGCAATGGCATCATTTCCATTGTACTGAAGCAAGGAATCTGTCACCAGATTGGCTTTGGCCATTAAATCGGCTGCAGCTTGTTTGTGAACAATCACGTAGCTTTTACCACTTGCCAGTGTTCCGGTGAGTTTCAGTGTTGATAAAAATGGACCTGCTCCGTTGGATTGTTTCTGAAGCCAGTAATGCGATAAATCAAGTGTTTTTCCTGTTCCGTTATACAATTCGACGGCTTTATTCCAACTGCTGCCTTCCACGTAAGTAGAAATAATCAGGTCGCCGGCAGATTGTGCACCCTGATATACATTCAGGCGGTATTGTGTTGCCAACGGGTCGGAAATCCAATTCAATGTGCCACCCACCGGAGTAATATCTGTTGGTTCAACGGTGATAAAATCGGCTGAAGCCAATGCTTTTAGTGGAATGGAAACCGATTCCAGCAGTCCGCCACCTTCAACAATCAGTGTGTCGCGCACCAATCCCGAAGCAGATGGTGAAAATGTAACCGAAACATCCGTGCCGTTTAATGCCTGAGTGGTTGAAACAACTGAAGCCGATAACGAAAATGATGGACTATTGTTTTTGATTCTTACGGAAATATCCGAGCCGATATTCACACCCTGAATATGCAAATTCTGCGACCGAGTGTCGTTTTGAAGTATCACCCCAAAATCAATTGAGTTTCCACGTCGCGGTGCTACCAGGAATGGTTCAGTTTCCGCCGGGAAAGGGAAAACATTCAGCGTGTCTTTTCCCCAGATATACTCTGCCAGGTCGGGATAATCGATAAACGGATTACGGTTGCCCTGTAAATTGTAAACTGCTTCAATGCGGGTCAGTTCTTTGGCACTTACCGGATCTTGTTTGTTCCATTTCAGTAATAAATCAACAGCCCAGGGTTTAAAAAACGGATACGTATTGTTGTTGTAAGTCATGGGCGACTGCATAAGCGGTGCCAAATTCTCATAAACTGAGGCAATATAAAAATACGACCGTGCAAAATCACCTTTGTATTCGTCGGCAGGTTCAAAACAATTATCGGTATATGCTGTTTCGAAACCGTTTTTACCAACTTTGGTTACACCATTGTCAAAGCCGGGTGTGCCCGTTACTTCGCCCAACGGTAGGTTATTCTTCGATTCATTGGCCGAAGCATCAGCCGGATAGAGATGGAACAAATCTTTATATGCGTTGTTTGGATAAGCACCCCACCAGCTTTTTGGGAATGAATGCTCAATATGCATGCCCGAAACGGCACTAAATCCTGCAAACTTCCTGACCGTATTGGAATACATATCAATCACCGTTGAATCAGCACGACGGTCGGTACTGAAAAAGCCTTCCCACGTAAAACCGGCACCACCACCGTATTCGAATTCCTTCATCGGACCACAATAGGTATGAATTGCCGTTTTCAACTCGGCCTTTTTCTTGTTTTTGACAAAGTAATAATACCCTGAAGGTACAGCTGCCGACAGCATAATGGATTGGAGCAATATGCTGATTATGAGAATATAACGGGTTGTTGATTTCTGTTGCATAATAACTTCGTTTAGAGCGATGGTTTATTTATGCAACAAATATAGAATATTTAGATGGAAAAGAAGCAGAAAGCGGAAAATGTTATGATAATTAAGAGTTTAGGGGTTTAGTGAGAAGGCTCACATCAAATACTTCTTTATCTCCTCCAATGTCCGCATAGGAAACTCAAACACTTCGAAATTTTCAAAACGCAAAACCGTTACTCCAACTGAGTTTAAATACTCTGTTCGGTCTGAATCGTAATTCTGTCCTTCTTCTGTGAAATGTCCTGCACCATCAAGCTCAATGGCCAGTTTAGACTTCGGACAATAGAAATCAAGTACGTAATGACTAACACTGTATTGCCTCAGAAACCGCTCGCCAATCAACTGTTTATTCTTAATCATGACCCACAATGCAACTTCGGCAGCAGTCATCTGTTTGCGGAGTTTACGCCGGAATGGCTTCATCTCGGGTAGATTGTTTAATTTGTCCGGCATCTGTATTTTTATTTTTCGAACCCCTCCTCCGCCGGCTGGCGGATCGTCCCCTTTACGAAAGGGGACATCTACTAATCAGGAAGTTTTTTACATTTAATCAATATCTTTGAAGTTCTTGAATTTTCTTACAAGTTATTTGTTTAGCAAATCCTCGCATCCAGTAGCTCTTCCCTTAGAATAAGGGAAGTATCCGCCAGCTGGCGGAGGAAGGGTTTCTTATATTTCTTAATTCTCCCCCTCCACAATCTTAATCTCCTCTTCTGTCAACCCATACAGCTGATCTATCACTATTTTCATTTAGTAATTTTCATAAGATCTAATTATCCATAATTGATAAAGCTAAATCTAAATCATCAAACCTTTTAACCTCTCGCACACTTTTAAAGTATTTTATTTTTGTTTCAAATGATTTGTTAAAATATTCATTCAATTGTTCTTGGTTGAATGTACTAATAGGAAATCCAAAAACATGTCCTAAAAATTCAATCTCAGCAAAAAAATCATTTGAATACAAATACTTCATCCTATCAAACATTAGTATTGGAGTTTCGGCCTCATTCCCTTTTAATATTATTGCTCCAAAAATTCTTTCAAAATAAAAAACTGGTAAATCATATTTATCATATCTGGCAAAATCTCGTATTAAATCGTATTT
>CAIQOG010000482.1 GCA_903873355.1 uncultured Bacteroidales bacterium | reverse complement strand
CCGTTATTTTGCTGAGAATAAGAAGGCAAATCCTTTGGTAATGGTACTTTCGCAACTTTTCAAGTTTTTCAGCGATTTGATGATTTTCCATTATCTTTCGGATAAAAGTCAGGGTGCTGTAGCTTCTGAATTAAAGATAAACCCTTATTTTGTAAAGGATTACCAAAAAGCTGCTCAAAGTTTTAATGCGTGGAAAACCATGAGTATCATTTCCTGGATTCGTGAAACCGATGCACGCTACAAAGGCATTGATAATCCCAGCACCGATGAGGCTGACCTGATGAAAGAGCTGGTATTTAAGATTTTACACTAATTACGGTACGTACAGGTCGCAACCTGTCCCTTCAGAAAAATTATATTTAATGATGATGGAAACTATTCCTGCCAAATTTATCTCTCTGATTGCTTCCTCGCTTCAACTTACCGAAAAACAAGTCCGAAATGCCATTCAACTGCTGGATGAAGGTGCCACCATACCCTTTATCAGCCGTTATCGTAAGGAAATGACCGACGGCATGGACGAAGTGCAGTTGGGCGACACCAAAGAACAATACGACAAACTGTGCGATCTGGCAAAACGTAAGCTGGCGGTGCTTAAATCCATTGAGGAACAAGATAAACTTACCGATGAATTGAAGGCCAGAATAGACAACTGTTGGAATATGACCGAGCTGGAGGATATCTACCTGCCATACAAACCCAAACGCCGTACCAGGGCTGAGATTGCGCGTGAGAAAGGACTTGAACCGCTTGCAAAGATGTTGATGAAACAGCAGTCGAATGATGTGGAGCGCATGGCATTGCCGTTTGTCAAAGATAAAGTGGAGAATGTTGACGATGCATTGGCCGGAGCGCGCGATATTATTGCCGAATGGATTAATGAAAGTGAAGCGGCACGTAACTCTATACGTATGATTTTTGCACGCGAGGCTGTTATTTCGTCGAAGTTGATTAAAGGAAAAGATGAAGAAGCGCAGAAATACCGCGATTACTTTGATATGACTGAAAAACTGGCACGTTGCTCATCACATCGTCTGTTGGCCATGCGAAGAGGTGAATCCGAAGGCTTTCTTCGTGTCGGTATCTCGCCGGAAGATGATCATTGCCTGGAAAAATTAGACCGTATTTTCGTGAAAGGCGAAACAGAATCGGCAGAGCAAGTGGCTGATGCTGTGACAGATGCATATAAACGATTGCTGAAACCCAGCATTGAAACGGAATTTGCTGCTGAAAGCAAAGCAAAAGCTGACACCGAAGCTATTCGGGTATTTGCCGAAAACCTCAGACAACTGCTTTTAGCACCACCATTGGGACAAAAACGAGTGTTGGGAATTGATCCCGGCTTCCGAACCGGCTGTAAAGTGGTATGCCTCGACGCGCAGGGAAACCTGCTGCACAACGAAACCATTTATCCTCATCCACCTTTGAATGAAACTTCGCAGGCCATGCGTAAGGTTCAGAAAATGGTGGAAGCGTATGATATTCAGGCTATTGCTATCGGAAATGGTACTGCAGGGCGCGAAACGGAACAGTTTATACAAAATACCCGCTTCGACCGTGAAGTGAAGCTGTTTGTGGTGAGTGAGAACGGTGCTTCTATTTATTCAGCTTCCAAAATTGCCCGTGAGGAGTTCCCCGATTATGATGTAACGGTGCGTGGAGCAATTTCTATCGGACGTCGACTAATGGACCCTCTGGCCGAACTGGTGAAAATCGACCCGAAATCAATCGGTGTGGGGCAATATCAGCACGATGTGGATCAGCCACAACTGAAAAAAGCACTCGACCAGACAGTT
Organism: uncultured Bacteroidales bacterium; assembly: GCA_903873355.1. The sequence continues at coordinate 1,457 of CAIQOG010000482.1, read as the reverse complement.
GAAAATGCCGTGAATCGGGTGGGAGTAAACCTCAATACGGCCAGCAAGCATTTGCTGACTTATATTTCCGGTCTCGGACCACAGTTGGCACAAAACATTGTGGACTTCCGCGCCGAAAATGGTGCGTTTAAAAGTCGCAAACAGCTTATGAAAGTGCCTAAAATGGGTGCAAAAAGCTTCGAACAGTGTGCCGGCTTTCTCCGCATACCCGATGCTGAATATATTCTGGATAATTCGGCTGTTCACCCCGAAAGTTACCCCATAGTGGAGGCCATGGCCAAAGACCTGAAAGTGGATGTAAAGGAACTTATTCAAAACAAGGAACTAAAGAAAAGCATTGATTTACAGAAGTATATCACGCCAACAGTTGGACTTCCCACCTTAAACGACATTATTCAGGAACTCGAAAAACCCGGACGTGACCCCCGAAGCGGAATCAAGGTTTTCGAATTCGATGCCAATGTGAAGACTATCAGCGATTTGCGAACAGGCATGGAATTGCCCGGAATTGTTACCAATATCACAAATTTCGGGGCATTTGTGGATATAGGCATCAAGGAAAACGGACTGGTACATATCTCCAATATGTCCGACCGCTATATCAGCAATCCCGCTGAAGTGGTTTCGGTGCATCAGCATGTAAAAGTGAGAGTGCTCGAAGTGGATGCGGTGAGGAAGAGGGTGCAGCTGAAATTGTTGTAATAATTTGGATGAACACATTTGGGCTAAAGCCCATTTGATTTTTTCTATTTGATGTCCTCCAGCTAAAGCAGGAGGTAATTGGTCTCAGTCCTGCGCTGGCAAGAGCCTCATAATTTTAAAAACAAATATATACAGATGAAAATCAGATTAATTAAACTACTGATATTAGCAAGTTTAGCATTTAATTTATTTGCTGCAACCGCTAATACAACAACTACCGAAACGATGAAAAAGAATATCTATATCGATGCGGCGTTGGCCGAAAATGTAGCTAAATCCATTATTACACAAGCTGGTGAACCGTCGCGCTTTCGGGTGGAATGTGGAGTAGGACAGGTGGCCGGGTTGTGGCGTAAGGAAGATGGAACACCGGCTGAGTTTGAGGCATTTTGCAAAACAAATTTCATTGCCAATGAACAACAATTAGATACTTTATTCGAAAAACTTCAGCGAAATCTGGAGATAATAAGCGGTTATTTTCATAAAATCGATTTACAACTGAAAGAACCGGTTCAGCTAACAGGTTCGGAAATAACGCCTGTGGATGAGCTTTTTGGCGGATACGATATTAGTTCGCATTTAGACGAAGATCTTTATGCTAATAAAATAGCTTTTGTTACCGCGCTTAATTTTCCGTATTATTCGCTCCTGGAAAAAACAAAATTGGGCAAGCACTGGACACGCAGACAATGGGCTTATGCACGCATGGGCGACCGCTTTACCACCCGTATTCCATCAGATATATTACAAAATCT
>CAIQOG010000481.1 GCA_903873355.1 uncultured Bacteroidales bacterium | reverse complement strand
GAGGCTTTTCTTAATTGAATGTGTCCTTGTTTAGACGGCAGTTGCGATAGTTTGGGAAGACGACGCAACTGTCTTTGTTTTTGCTGCTTTCTTGCTATTCAACGTGGTACGGGTTCTTATTGATGATTTAATAGGAACCAGTAATTTGTTCAATTCATTTATCAGCGGCATATAGTCCACATCCGAATGTTCCACACGTGCCAACTCTATTGCATTGTATAGATTGGTAGTCGCTGTGACTATTCCAATCTTCATTGCTTTTCGGTTCTTAATCGTCTTAACCGACGATGAAACTCTTCGTTGGGTTGTGTTCAGTGTAATGTTTTGCTGAATTGCTTTCAGTTCATCCGTGTAAATCTTCAAACCTGAGGTCTGAATGGCAGTTGCCAGATTTACATCGTTTTCAAGTGCTTCAAGAAACTGTGTCACACGTTCGTTTTTCGACGGACGATTTATGGTTCTGAAACCTTTGAAAAAACGCTCCACAACCGGTTTTACTTCCGCAGCAGCAGAACTCAGCGAGCTCAGAACCTGTATTGTTCTGCTTTTTGCCAAAATTGCCAGAACAATTTTGTCGCTTTGATTCCGCATCTCACGGATTACCGGAGTGAGTGGATGACTGTTATACACTTCGCTTAACCGTTGCACATTAGCCGTCTCGGCTTGCAACAGGTTGAACATACCTTCAATGTGAAGTTCTTCGGGATTGTGTTTTTCTACAATCGTCAACGTACCATTCACAATTTCAGGTAGCTCCAGTTTTTGTACCTTGTCAAAAGGTATGATTACAATATTCTTTTTCATTTTATTTTTTGTTTTAATTATTAATAAATTGATGTCGTATATTGCAATTCAGCTTGTCTGACTGTAACATCCTGTTCTATTCCAATACTTCAAAGAAAATTGCAATAACGCAATTTTGAAACAATGAATTTTAAATTATTTTGTTGTTCATTATTTCGTATGCAAAAATACTGAATTTATTACTACAAAAAAAAACAGTTGTCGAAAACTTTTATACTGTTATTTTTAAAATATTTCCGAAATAACAATTTAAATTATTGAAAGCCAATTAAATAAACAGTTTTAATTGTTGAAATGTTTTCCAAAAGATTGTTGATAACTTTTTATGCTTATACAAAATTTATTTTTTTGTGCAGCAGAATTTGGTTATAGTTTATAAAGTTATAAAGTTCTTAAAGTTTAAAAGGTTTGAGAGTTTGCTGAGTCAGGCTTCTCTTACAGCTTACCATTTACTACTTACAGTTTACCGCATACAGTTGATTTACCACTTCCTGACTGCAAATCAAAAAAACCAAACTTGAAAACATGCCAACCTATCCAACGGTTTCCCTATTCTTACTTTTAAAACATACAATCCGAAGGTTCGGAATGCGATTTTCACACTTGAAACATGACTAACCCAACTACCGAATTCTATAATTCCACTTCGAAAACATACCGATAGATGGTTTGGATACTAAGTTTTTAATTTTGAATATTACCATCCGATGCATCGGATTCGATTATCACAACCTGAAAACACAGAAAACGATGGTTCGTTTTTGTATGTTTACACTTGAATTCATACTAACCGAAGGTTTGGATAGAATAATTACATTATGAAAAATTGGAAATGGGTTAATAAAAATCATTGTTCTTTGTTGATAAATACCTTTTAGAAAAATTGGAATTGTGAAAATGATTTTGTAGTTTTGTGGTACTTAACTTTATTCCTATGGAACTAAAACTTCTGAAACCCCGCATTGCCCTGAATAAAGCCTTCCTGAAGGTGAAGCCCAACCGCCCTGAGATTGAAATATTTAAAAAGAATCTGATTCGAATGATTGACACTATCAATGAATCGGAATCGGAAGAATTTCATAAAAATGAGGTTTCTAAGTTTCTACAAAACACCTTTTACGGTTCCAGTCATTATATCAACACCAAAGATCGGAAAGATTTGGTAATACACAATCATGTAGCTGCTACCAGTACGGTGGGTGTAATTATTGAAGCGAAAAGACCGGCAAAAACATCTGAAATGCTTCGTACAGATAACATAAATACCAAAGCTTTTCAAGAGTTGGTATATTATTATTTGAAAGAACGTATTTCCCACAAAAACTTAGAAATAAAGCATTTAATAGCCACCAATATTTACGAGTGGTTTCTGTTCGACGCACATTTGTTCGAAAAGCTTTTTGCACAAAACAAAGCATTGGTAAAACAATTTATCGATTTTGAAGAGAAACGAGCTGGTGGGGGTAATACCGACTTTTTCTACACCCAAATTGCAGCACCAGCCATAGAAGCCATTCAGCAAGAAGTGAGTTTTACACATTTCGATATTCGCGACTACGAAAAACCACTGCGCAACAACAACCCCAAAGACGATAATTTGCTTATTGCGCTTTATAAACTGTTGTCGCCGGAACATTTGCTGAAACTGCCTTTTGCCAACGACAGCAACAGCCTGGATAAGGTTTTCTATACCGAACTGCTGCACATAATCGGACTTACAGAAACCAAAGAAGGCGGCAAGAAACTGATTCAGCGCAAAGAAAAAGGGCAACGTAATGCCGCTTCGCTGCTCGAAAGTGCCATTGTGCAGCTGGACAATCTGGATAAACTTTCGCGTATGGATAAGCCCTCGCAGTATGGCGACACAACCGAAGAGAGACTGTTTAATGTGGCGTTAGAACTGAGTATCACGTGGATAAACCGCATTCTGTTTCTGAAACTGTTGGAAGCGCAACTGATAAAATACCACAAGGGCGATAAAACCTACGCTTTCCTGAATACTGACAAAGTAAAGGGTTTCGACGATTTAAATACCCTGTTCTTTCAGGTGCTGGCTAAACTGCCTGCCGAGCGAAACGACGAAGTAAAAAACCTGTTTGCCAATGTTCCTTACCTGAACAGTTCGTTGTTCGAACCTACCGACATTGAACACGCGGGTGTATTTATTAGTCAGTTAAATGATGGGAAACTGCCACTACTTTCCAACTCAGTAATTAAAGATAATACAGGCAAAAAACGCACGGGCGAAATGACCACCGTGGAATACCTGTTTGAGTTTTTGAATGCTTATGACTTTAGCAGCGAAGGGAGTGAGGAAATTCAGGAAGACAACAAACGACTGATAAATGCCTCTGTGCTGGGGCTTATTTTCGAAAAGATAAACGGCTACAAAGACGGTTCTTTCTTTACACCCGGCTTTATCACCATGTACATGTGCCGTGAAACCATACGGAGAGCCGTGATGCAAAAATTCAACGAAACAAAGGGTTGGAATTGTGCAGACTT
>CAIQOG010000480.1 GCA_903873355.1 uncultured Bacteroidales bacterium | reverse complement strand
TTATAATTAATTCTTTTTTCTAATCATGAAATTGCCTAATAAACGCAAAATAATTAATGATCCGGTTTTCGGATTTATCAACATTCCAAATGACTTTTTGTACGATATAATTCAACATCCGTACTTTCAGCGACTGAATCGTATCAAGCAACTTGGCCTGGCATCGTTTGTTTATCCGGGTGCTCAGCACACCCGCATGCAACATTCTTTGGGTGCAATGCATCTAATGGGTGAAGCCATATCTCAGTTGCGTGATGCAGGACAAGAAATCACTTCAGCAGAGGCCGAAGCGGTTCGCGCCTGCATCCTGTTGCATGACATTGGTCACGGACCTTTTTCGCATACGCTGGAGCATAGTCTGGTGAGTGAAGTTAGTCATGAGGAAATTTCGTTGCTGATGATGCAGCAAATCAATGAAGAACTCAACGGAAAGTTGGAAATGGCACTGGAAATTTTCACCAATCATTATCCGAAAAAGTTTTTGCATCAATTAGTGGCAAGTCAACTGGATATGGACAGACTTGATTACCTGAGTCGCGACAGTTTTTACTCGGGTGTAAGTGAGGGAATTATAGGTGCTGCACGTATTATTATTAAGATGTTGAACATTCACGATGATCAGTTGGTAGTTGAAGCCAAAGGAATTTATTCAATCGAAAAGTTTCTGGTTGCACGTCGTTTGATGTATTGGCAGGTTTATCTTCATAAAACATCAGTGGCTGCTGAGAAAATGTTGATGAACATTTTGAAACGAGCAAAGGAACTTGCAAATCGTAATACAGATCTTTTCGCTTCACCTGCATTACATTACTTTCTTTACAATGAGATAAATAAATCAAATTTCAGTAAATCTGACGAAGCATTACACAACTTTGCTTTGCTGGACGATTCAGATATTGTTTGTGCTATAAAAGTGTGGTCTTCCCATTCGGATGTGGTACTTTCTACCTTGTCGAAGGCATTTACCAACAGAAGGTTATTTAAGGTTGAAGTAGGCTCACAACCCATCGATACTGCCAAACGCGAAAATCAACTTAAACAATATGTTGACCATTTCGACGTTGATTTAACAGAGGCTGCCTATTTTATGGGTGAAGAAATTGTAACCACAGACACTTACAGTCCGGAAGACGACAGCATCAATATCTTATACAAAGATGGAACTGTAAAAGACATTGCTGATGCTTCGGACATGCTGAATATCAATGTTCTGACCAAAAAGGTGGAGAAGTATTTTTATTGTTATTACAGACTTTAATATGCTCAATCACAGTCCTGTATTTTAGAAACTTGCAAGGGTTATAATTCGTTATACTTTAGGACGCTTTATGGTTAATTGAAAATAGTTTAGTACTTTTGCAACCAAATTTTTTTGTATGGAGTTTACAGCTCAACAAATTGCGGATTTCTTAGGAGGTGAAATTGAAGGTAATTCTTCAGTTAAGGTGAGCGATTTCTCCAAAATCGAAGAAGGTAAACCGGGTACACTCAGTTTTCTTTCCAATCCAAAATATGCTCAATATATCTATAACTGTCAGTC
>CAIQOG010000479.1 GCA_903873355.1 uncultured Bacteroidales bacterium | reverse complement strand
AATTTTTATTAACAATGCCATAGTTCAAATTTGTGCTTTCATAAATAATACCATAATTAATTCCTCCCACAAAAGCAGTAGTAATAGAGAAATTTAGAAATTTAGAATTGTTCGTGAATTTAGTGTATTTATACTCCATGATTTGAAAGGAAGTACCTTCCTGAGTTAGCCACCATGTTTCAATTGCTTTGATTCTGAAAGTATCAATATTTAATTTTACACTATCCCTAAAACAAACAATCTCATTATTTTTTAAATCAGGTATTAGCTCTTTGGGTACATAACGATGCGAATAATCCTGACATGAAGTCACTGAATAAGCAATTAGGAGTAAAACTATTGTCCTTTTCATAACTTATAGATTTAAAAGTTTATTTACTCACCAAATTATACACCCTACCATCTTTGTACTCGTAGCGGATAATGCCGTTTTTGTAATTATAATATTCTAAATTAGGGATTGTTTCCGCATTGTAATCAACATTTTCATAATAGCCCTTATAAACTGTTGGATATGTCACACCATTTATGGTGTAATTATTCAATACATATAATGAATAATTATCAACAAATCCATAATTACCATAAACCCACGTTGTAGAAATTCTTAATAAAAAAACATTTGTCTTTTTGTTTAATAGATTATAATAAATATCTATATGTTCAAAAGAACCATATTCCGTAGTAATTTGTCTGTAGTTTACTACATTTACCCGAAATGTATCAATTTTACTACTTGCACTGTCCTGAAAATATACAATATCATTGTTTTTTAATAATGGAACTTTATCTTTTGGCAAGTCGAAATATACATATTCACTACACGCACTCATCACCCCACAAACCAAAACAAAGAATATCAGCTTTTTCATAAGATTTCTGATTAAAATTAACTGCCACAAATATACAAGATTTTTTCATAATTAAGATAAATTCCGTCAGGATTTTTAAAACTCGCCAATAATGAAAAAATACGCTAAAATGTCAGTCGAAAAGCTGCCATTTTTCACATCCTTTATATCCATCTGACAAAAAGGTGGCTTTTTTTGTGCCGATATTTCAGAATTTTTTACGAACTGATTTCCCTTCGTTAAGACGCGTTAAGCAGCAATTTCAGCTTCTTAAAAAAATTCAAATAAGTTAGTAAATTTATTTATTGGCGTGGGTTTTGTATATTTTCGCAGCGAAAATCATTTCGGGATTCATCTAAATTATTAATTATAAAAAATCAGAAAATTATGAATGCAACAAAAAGAATGAAATCGCTCGGCCTTTTCGTTTTGGTCGTAGCAGTGAGTGTGGCAACCAACCTTACAACTACTTTGGTTTCGCACAAAAACGAGGGTTTTAATAGTCAGGACAATTCGCTTCCGGCAGGCTATGCCAAATTTGCCCGTGCTTCCAACGCAATGGAAACTGATTTTACAGTAGCTGCCGAATTGTCAATTCATGCTGTGGTTCACGTAAAAACCAAAACACCGCAAAAAATTCAGCAATTTGGAGGTGGCGGATTTCCAAACGACCCGTTTTTCCAGTATTTCTTTGGTCAACCGCAAATGCCGCGTCAGCAGGAACTTCCCATGCAGGAAGCTTCCGGTTCGGGCGTGATTATTTCGAAAGATGGATACATCGTAACCAACAATCACGTGGTTGACCAGTCAGCCGAAATTGAAGTAACGCTCAACGACAAACGCACGTTCAAAGCCAAAGTTATCGGTACCGATCCGAATACCGACATAGCGTTGATAAAGGTGGAAGCCGAAAATCTGCCGATTATTACATTTGGTAATTCCGATTCGCTTAAAGTGGGCGAATGGGTGCTGGCCGTAGGAAATCCGTTTAATCTCACTTCCACTGTGACAGCCGGTATTGTAAGTGCCAAAGCGCGCAACATCAACATTATCAATTCTCAAATGAAAATTGAAGCATTTATTCAAACCGACGCAGCAGTAAATCCCGGAAACAGTGGTGGCGCTTTGGTAAATACACGTGGCGAACTGGTGGGAATCAACACAGCCATTGCTTCACAAACAGGTTCGTATGCCGGTTATTCATTTGCAGTTCCGGTCAGCATTGTGCAAAAAGTAGTAGCCGACATTCGAAAATTCGGCGTGGTACAACGTGCAGTTCTGGGCGTTGAGATAAAAGATATTAGCAATGAGTTGGCAAAAGACAAAAATCTGAAGACGCTCGAAGGAGCGTATGTAGGCAAAGTAGCAGACAATTCGGCAGCCCACAAAGCAGGTGTAAAAGAAGGTGATATTATCAATAACGTGAACGGTGTGAACGTGAAATCGGTTGCTGAACTTCAGGAACAAGTTGGTCGTTACCGCCCCGGCGACAAAATCAGCATTACCGTTGTTCGCGACAACAAAGAACAAAAACTCAATGTTGAGCTTCGCAACCGTCAGGGAAGTACCGGAGTCGTATCGTCGCAAACCAGCGAAGATGTATTGGGTGGTATGTATAAAGAAGTGAGCGATAAGTTGAAACAACAACTCGGGTTGGATTACGGAGTAGAAGTAAAATCACTTTCGAAAGGTAAACTTGCCGATCAGGGCATCAAACCGGGTTTCATTATCGTAAAAATCAACAATCAACCGATTCGTACTGCCGAAGATATTCAGACAGCTTATGATGCCGCTGTGAATAACGGACAGCAGGATAAAGTGCTGCTGATAGCCGGATTGTATCCTAACGGAAAAATAATATATTACGCAATAAATCTGGCTGAATAAGCTGATTATTAAAAATTTACGCAATTAAAAGTACAAACTCTAAATAACGGGGTTTGTACTTTTAATTTTTCAACAATTCAAAACATTTTCATAGTTTATACGTTTCATTATGAAAAGGTTGAATTTTTGAATATTATTTCTATAATCAACCGAACTTCTTTTTGGGATTTTTCCTTTGCACTCTCAAAAAAAATGACTACTTTTGCAAGCTAATTTTCATCATAAAAATGAGACAATTAAAAATTACCAAATCAATCACGAATCGTGAAAGTGCATCCCTTGACAAATACCTGCAAGAGATTGGACGCGAAGATCTTATCACCGTAGAAGAAGAAGTTGAGTTAGCTCAGCGGATACGTGCCGGTGACCGGATTGCGTTAGAAAAACTGACACGTGCGAACTTACGTTTCGTTGTTTCGGTAGCAAAACAGTACCAAAATCAAGGCCTCAGTCTACCCGACTTAATCAATGAAGGCAACCTTGGACTGATTAAAGCAGCTGAAAAATTTGACGAAACGCGTGGATTTAAGTTTATTTCGTACGCTGTTTGGTGGATTCGTCAGTCTATTCTGCAGGCTTTGGCCGAACAGTCACGTATTGTTCGTTTGCCACTGAATCAGGTAGGTTCGTTGAATAAAATCAACAAAGCTTTTTCGAAATTTGAGCAGGAAAACGAGCGCAAACCATCACCCGAAGAACTGGCCGAAGTGCTGGACATTCCGGTTGACAAAATTGCCGACACCATGAAAGTTTCCGGCCGTCATATTTCGGTAGATGCTCCATTTGTTGAAGGCGAAGACAACAGCTTGCTGGATGTAATGATTAACGATGATTCTCCAAACGCCGACCGCGTGTTGATTAATGAGTCGTTGTCAAAAGAAATTGAGCGCGTGCTTGCATTTACACTTTCAGACAGAGAACGAGATATCGTGAAGAAATTCTTTGGTATCGGTGTTCCTGAAATGACATTGGAAGAAATAGGCGATGAATTTGGTCTGACCCGCGAACGTGTGCGCCAGATTAAAGAAAAAGCTATCCGCAAACTTCGTCCAAGTGCCAAAAGCAAACTTTTAAAAGGTTTCTTAGGATAAACCAATCCTAAACTCGCAATAAAAAAGAGCAAATTCAACTGAATTTGCTCTTTTTT
>CAIQOG010000478.1 GCA_903873355.1 uncultured Bacteroidales bacterium | reverse complement strand
GTGCAGGAGTTGCCGGTATCGAAAATGACCTGACCGGACTTGGACTCGAGGCCAACATTATTAAAACTGTAACTACAGATTTGATGCAGGAATCGTCACAAACCTTACTCACGCTGGTGGGTGCAAAAGGCTACAAGCTCAATCACATTGCCGGTCGTGGAACGGTAGATAGTCGTCCGTTCATTATTTTCGAAGGTTCTAATGATATTCTGTATGCTCAGATTGGTGAAGCGGTGGTAAAATTGATGAAAACTGCTAAGGAAACTGCTTTTCACACCTATCTGGAAGGACATCGCCTGACAGAGAATGCGGCAAAATACGTGAAGGATTTGATTAGTTTTGATATCGACCTGCAAATGCCACAACGCAAGTTAGTGGAATTAGGGCGTGTAATGAGCCGAATTGCATCTATGGATATGGTTATCAAACTGGGTGATGCCGGTTTCCATAATGATTTGGTTGATGGTGCAGTTTCATTGCTTCGTCAGGAAATAACCACGCTGGTGAGCCATTTCGCCTACAATCAACCAACAAAAGTGGTTGAAGATTATCAGGTAGACAGTAACTGGAATAACTTTGTGATATCGTAATGTTTCCATTTGGGGCGCGACTATAAGTCGCACTCCGAATAAATACAACAGAACCGCCCAACCTGAAATCATTCAGATTGGGCGGTTCTTATCTTCAAGTCCCCTTTAGGGGATTTAATGGTCTATTTCACTTCTTCAAAGTCAACATCAGTTACATCGCCCTGTTTTCCTCCTTCGCTGTGACCACCCTGTGGTTGTCCGCCAAAGTCAGCTCCGGGTTGTGCTCCGCCCTGTGCATTCTGAGCGTTGTACATTTCCTGACTTGCAGCCTGGAATACCGTGTTCAGTTCGTTGGTAGCAGCATCAATTCCGTCAACATCCTGAGCTTTGTGAGCTTCTTTCAGTTTGGCAAGTGCATCTTCAATCGGACCTTTTTTGTCAGCAGGAAGTTTATCGCCAAATTCGCTCAACTGTTTTTCAGTCTGGAAAATCAGGCTGTCAGCATGGTTCAGTTTATCGATTTTTTCTTTTTCCTTTGCATCGCTTTCAGCATTGGCAGCAGCTTCGTCTTTCATACGTTTGATTTCAGCATCGCTCAATCCGGATGAAGCTTCAATACGGATACTTTGTACTTTTCCGGTAGCTTTATCTTTAGCGGAAACATGTAAAATACCGTTTGCATCAATGTCGAATGTCACTTCAATCTGTGGCTCACCACGACGTGAAGGCATTATTCCATCTAAGTGGAAACGACCCAGCGATTTGTTCTGATTTGCCATCGGACGTTCGCCCTGCAACACGTGAATTTCAACAGAAGGCTGATTATCAGCAGCAGTAGTAAATGTTTCCGATTTTTTGGTCGGAATAGTTGTGTTCGACTCAATCAGTTTGGTCATTACGCTACCCATAGTTTCGATACCGAGTGAAAGTGGTGTAACATCAAGTAATAATACATCCTTTACATCACCGCTCAATACACCACCCTGAATGGCAGCACCTACAGCCACAACTTCGTCGGGATTTACACCTTTTGAAGGAGATTTTCCGAAGAATTTTTCTACAGCAGCCTGAATAGCAGGTATACGGGTTGAACCACCCACCAAAATGATTTCGTCAATATCGCCAATGGTCAGACCGGCATTTTTCAATGCGGTACGGCATGGTTCAATAGTACGTTGAATCAAATCGTCAATCAATTGTTCGAATTTGGCACGGGTCAGGGTACGAACTAAGTGACGAGGCACACCATCAACAGGCATAATATATGGCAGGTTGATTTCCGAAGACGTTGTGTTCGAAAGTTCAATTTTCGCTTTTTCAGCAGCTTCTTTCAAACGTTGCAATGCCATTGGGTCTTTGCTCAAATCAATTCCGCTGTTTTCGCTTTTAAATTCTGCAACCAGCCAGTCGATAATACGGTGGTCGAAGTCATCACCACCCAGGTGAGTATCACCATCGGTCGATTTTACTTCAAATACACCATCGCCCAGTTCCAGAACAGATACGTCGTGAGTACCACCACCGCAGTCGAAAACTACAATTTTCATATCGTGGTTGGTTTTATCCAAACCGTAAGCCAAAGCAGCTGCAGTAGGTTCGTTGATAATACGACGAACATTCAAACCAGCAATTTCGCCGGCTTCTTTCGTTGCCTGACGTTGTGAGTCGTTGAAGTAAGCAGGAACAGTAATAACTGCATCGGTAACTTCAGTTCCAAGATAATCTTCAGCTGATTTTTTCATTTTCTGAAGAATGATAGCCGAAATTTCCTGCGGAGTGTACAAGCGACCGTCAATATCCACACGTGCTGTGTTGTTGTCGCCTTTTACTACTTTAAATGGTACACGGGCAATTTCTTTTGTCAACCGGTCGTAGGATTCACCCATGAATCGTTTGATAGAAGAAACAGTTTTTGTGGGGTTGGTAATGGCCTGACGTTTTGCAGGATCACCTACTTTGCGTTCGCCACCTTCCACAAAACCAATAACCGAAGGTGTGGTACGTTTTCCTTCGCTGTTGGCGATAACGATAGGTTCGTTACCTTCCATTACAGAAACACACGAGTTGGTGGTTCCTAAGTCAATTCCAATAATTTTTCCCATAATTGTTTTTTATTTATTTAATAAGTTAGAGTTTTTGTTTTATCGATACGACTTTGGTTTTACAAAGCGTATGCCAACACCAAATTTTCTGAGAATAATTGAAAATTGACAGAAATAACCATAAATTGACAGTTTAAAAACAAAAAATGGCTGACAAAATGGCAGAAAAATCTCAATAGTGGGCAGTTGGCAGTGGTAGTTAGCAGTAAGAACTTTGTCTGATTCTATATTGCTGCCAACTTCTAGCCACTTACTTCTGAATACTGCCACTGCCAACTGCCTACTACTTACTGTTTGCCGCATACCGCTGAAAAGTCGTATCTTTGCAGCATGGCATTGGTTTATCTGGGATTAGGAACAAATCTGGGCGATAAAGAGCGAAATCTGAATAATGCAATTCTGAAAATCTCGCAGGATATTGGTAAAGTTATTTGCCAGTCAAGCTTTTACGCGTCCAAACCTTGGGGATTTGAGTCGGAAAATGATTTCCTTAATGCGGTTATTTTGGCAGAAACAAATATGTCGCCGCTTGAATTATTGGCCAAAACGCAGGAAATTGAGCTTGAACTTGGTCGTACTGTCAAATCGACAAACGGGTATGCCGACCGCGTGATAGATATAGATATTTTGCTGTTTGATAACGAGATAATTGACATTCCGGAATTAAAAATCCCGCATCCGTTGATTACGGAGCGGGACTTTGTATATATTCCGTTACTCGAAATTGCACCGAATCTGCTGCATCCAATTAGCGGTAAAACCTTTAATAAAAAAAACTGCTAACTGTCAACTGTTCACTGCCGACTGCTAACTGATTACTGCTCACTGTCAACTGCTTTTTCGTATTCCTCAAGTGTTTTCAGTGCTTTTTCATAATCTTTTTCAAAAACAAGGATTCTCAATCCTTCATTCAGCTCGCCAAACATAGGCATCAGGTCAACCGCATCTTCGTTATTAATGCTCGAATCAATGTTGTTTTCTTTTAATAATTCCTGATCAAACATGGCCTCAACCACTGTTTCGTAATTTTTTAGTGTGATAAGCTTGTCTTCCATAGCATTAAATTTTAAAGGGTTTCAACCACAAATATACGGTTTTCTTTTTATTTAAAAACAAATTAGCCTGTGATTATGTTTAGAAAAATAAATTGAATTTTAATAGATTTTTTATTTCAATTCAATTGATTGTTTTAACGTCCGAACGAATTATTTTTAGTAATTTTGTGCCACTTGCCAATATAGTTTTTAAAAATGGATTTAGATCAATTGCCCGACCATATCGTTTACAGTAAAAATGTCATTGAATTTGTGACTGTAGCGGCTGAAACCTGCTTGTTTTTAGAACATTCAACTGATTTTTCGAAAACAGATTTTATTCGCAAATCAGTAAAATTATTGCCGCTTTTGTATCTGAAAACAAGTTTGGTTGATTCTCCTGAACCTGTTTTCGACGATGCTCCCGAAACTTTCGTGACTGAAGAGGATTATCTTTTCGTCAAAGAGCAACTGGAACAGATAATGGGTGCAGACGATTCCTACCTTGAGGTATTTCACCCGGATATGGCTATCAGCGATACTCCGATTGCAGCTTTTGTGTCGGAAAATCTGGCTGATATTTATCAGGAACTGAAAGATTTTGCAGCCAATTATCAGTTGGCCGACATGGATATTATGAACGATGCGTTGGTGGCTTGTCTGCGTACCTTTGCCGAACACTGGGGACAAAAACTCCTGAACGCGCTTCGAGCATTGCACGCCATCCGTTTTACCGATGGGTTTGATGATGAAGAAAGAGAAGATGAATCAGAAGTTAAAAGCAAAATCGACCGCAATTCGTTTCTGAACTTTCTGCACGACGACAATGATGATGATTTGGGTAATTTATTGATATAGAATATGCTAAAATCCAAACTCACAAAAGAGGAAGTCAATCAGATGCCGGTTGTTTTGTTCGAGGGCAAAATTACGCTGGTTGATGATGTTTCGAAAATACAACCTGCCATCGAAGAACTGCGCAAAGCAACCATCGTGGGCATAGATACCGAAACAAAACCTTCATTTACCCGTGGAACCTATCATAAAGTATCTTTGGTTCAGATTTCCACTACAGATCATTGTTTTTTGTTTCGACTCAATTATATAGGGCTTCCGGCTGCATTGGCTGAATTTCTGGCTGATGAAACAATTGCGAAAATCGGATTGTCGTTGCGAGATGATTTAAATGGTCTGAACAAACTTCACAAGTTTAAACCCGGAAATTGCATTGATATTCAGACTATCGTGAAAAACTACGGAATTCTGGAACTTGGACTTCAGAAAATATACGCTATCCTTTTCGGAAAAAAAATTTCCAAATCGCAACGCCTTACCAATTGGGAAAGTCATGATTTGACAGAACAACAACAGCGCTATGCTGCCACCGATGCCTGGGCAAGTTTAGAGATTTACCTGCAACTGATGAAGGAAACCAAACTAACCAAAAAACAGCTCGATAAACTGCTTTTTGAACACGCCCTGGAGCAAAAAGAAGCACATGAGCAGCGTATTCAGGCCAAACTTCTGAATTCTGAAACTTTATAAACTTTACGAACTTTCAACGTTATAACTAACCAAATGATAACTGTCCATCTCAAACCCAAAAAAGAAGAAAGTCTCAAACGGTTTCATCCGTGGGTGTTTTCCGGTGCCATTCAGCGAATTGAAGGAAAAGTTACTGAAGGAGAACTGGTTAAGGTGGTGGATGCTGCCGGTAATTTTCTGGCATTGGGGCATTGTCAGATTGGCAGTATTGCTGTTCGGGTGATTTCGTTCGAAGACACAGCGGTTAATGATACATTCTGGAGTCTGAAAATCAGTCGCGCTTATGCTATGCGGCAGTCGCTTGGGTTGGTTTCGGCAAACAATAACACCTATCGGTTGGTTCATGGTGAAGGTGATTCACTGCCGGGACTGATTGTGGATGTGTATGACGATACAGCTGTGATGCAGGCTCACTCGGTGGGAATGCACGAAATCCGTCAGCAGTTGGCCAAAGCCATTGTTGCCAACGTACCGGAAGTAAAAAGTGTCTATTATAAATCGGAAACGACTTTACCTTTCAAGGCTGATATTGAAAACGAAAATGGCTATCTTATTGGTGCCGAAAATCCGAAACTAAAAGCCATTGAAAACGGTCTGCACTTTCAGGTAGACTGGTTGAAAGGTCAAAAAACCGGCTTCTTTGTCGATCAGCGCGAGAACCGCTCCCTGCTCGAACGCTATTCTGCCGGAAAATCTGTGTTGAATATGTTTTGCTACACCGGTGGATTTTCGGTGTATGCACTGCGTGGTGGAGCTGCGTTGGTTCATTCGGTGGATAGCTCTGCCAAAGCCATTGACCTGACTGACAATAATGTGGAAATTAATTTCCCGAACGATAAACGCCACGCCTCTTTTGCCGAGGATGCGTTCAAATACCTGAATGCTAACGAGCACCAATATGACCTGATTATTCTTGACCCGCCTGCTTTTGCCAAACACCGCGATGCACTGCGGAATGCCTTGAAAGGTTACAAACGCCTGAATGCCAACGCAATTAAACAAATAAAACCCGGCGGAATTCTGTTTACTTTCTCTTGCTCGCAGGTGGTAAGCAAAGACCAGTTCCGACTGGCAGTTTTCAGCGCGGCTGCCGAAACAGGTCGCAATGTAAAAATTCTTCACCAACTCACCCAGCCTGCCGACCATCCGATTAATATTTATCATCCAGAAGGAGAGTACTTGAAGGGGCTGGTGCTTTGGGTGGAGTAAAGATTAGTTTAATAGTTAATATTGGAAAACTGAACACGAATTATATAATTCGCTTAACTTTTACTTTGACACAATTTTCCAACCATTTCTTTATTTTTTTGTGAAATTCCACTCACTTTTTGCCATTTAATTTCTATTAATAG
>CAIQOG010000477.1 GCA_903873355.1 uncultured Bacteroidales bacterium | reverse complement strand
CCACCATTAATAACAGCTTTAAATGCATCCCTTGATTTTTGGAGATTTGCTTTCGCATCAGGTGTGTTTCCTAATCCAAAGCGTAAATAATAATGATAATACTTATACAACAATGCTTTACCCAATTGAGCATTTGCAGCACCTTTTGTAATTCTACCTGTTTCAGACGATGACCATGAATCAGGTAAATTTGAAGCAGCAAAAGTCAAATCTTCTTCCAATTTCGTCCAAAATTGTTCTTGAGTACCATTGGCATACCCCACAAGCGGATTTTGAGGAACATTTGTTTCATCGTAATAAACCGGCCTGTCATAAATAGTCACCAGATAGAAATAATACATTCCTCTTAATGCTTTTAATTGAGCTTCGTATACAGTCAGTTTGGCAGGTGTTACCACATCTTTTACTTTATTAATTTTAGATAGTGCATCAGAGGTTCTGAACAGCCCGTAATACAAATCACTCCAATTTGATCCAACCATGCCAGTTGAAGGTCCAAAATTTAAAATATCCCAACTTGCCAATCCTTCGAACCAAATATATGGGTCTAACGAATTGAACATCAATTCAAACTGACATCCAAACATTCCATTGTGTGCCAACGGAGTATATGCTGCATTTACGGCAAGAGCCAAATCATTTTCGGTTTGCATAAAGGAGCTTGCATCCAATGTATTTTTATTATCTGTTTCCAAAAAAGAATCTGAACATGCAGAAAATACAGTTGCAATAATAAGTATGCTAAATATTTTTTTCATTGTATTACTTTTAATAAATTAATTGAAATTAGAACCCAATTTGTAAACCACAAGTATAAGATTTTGGAATTGTAAAATCACCATTATCTACACCCGAGTTGGTTGGATTGCTTGAAATAAATCCTTCCGGATCACGACCCTTATAATTGGTAAAACAATAAACATTTGAAGCGTTGGCATAAATTCTCAAACTCGTGATTCCAAGTTTTTTTGTTATTTTTTCAGGTAAAGTGTATCCAACTTGAACATCTTTAATTCTTAAAAAAGATCCGTCTTCAATCCAAAAAGAAGAAATTTGATCATTTGCATTTCTATTTGATGGGTCAACGCGAACAAAAGACGTAGAAGTATTGTCAATAGTCCAATGGTTCAATCCATAGTCTGCCAGTTTGTTATGCATATTATCCAATGCATTCATGCTTGATAAACTGGCTCTCTGCTGATTGTAAATATCAAAACCGGCTACTCCGAAAAGAAACACGTTAAAATCGAAACTTTTATAGGAACAGTCCAATCCTATTGTATAGGTGAAACTCGGTATTGTCTTTCCAATGATTGTTTTATCCAGGTTGGTAATCACTCCATCTCCATTCAAGTCACGATATTTGATATCACCGGGTTGAGGTGTATTACCTTCCTGTGAAGCAAATTTATATCCAAGGTAATTGCCAGTCCAGGTAGTTCCATTCATTTCTTTTTGCCAATTACCACCTCCATCTTTGTTATAAGAATTTTCATTTAACTGAATAATTCCATCTGAAACATATCCATATAACGATCCTATTGGTTTTCCAACTATAGTTCGATTATATGTACTTGTAATATCGGTAACCGGGAGCGAGACAACCATATTATTTATGGTTGTGAAATTTGAAATAATTCCATAATTAATATCACCAATTTTATCACGCCACTGCAATGATAATTCAATTCCTTTATTTTGAATTTTTCCAGCATTATACCATGGTTTTGCTCCATTAGGATTAATTCCAAATATTGATGAAATTGGAACCTGAACTAATAAATCGTTATTATTTTTAATATAATACTCAATTGAACTCTGTAACTTTCCGTTAAACATGTTTAAATCAATGCCAGCATTATACATATCTGCTGATTCCCAATGAATCTCTCTGGAACCCATTTGCGCAAAAGTATACATACCTCTGGAAATAGTTTGATTGTCACCAAATACCGGCTTAAAGTTCAATGCATTCGTTATTAAATCCAGGTATTGAAATCCATCTCCAATATTAGAATTCCCGGTTTGTCCATAACCCAACCGAAGTTTTAGGGCATCTATATCCTTAAAGCTTTTCAGAAAATCTTCATTGATTTTCCAGGCTAATGATCCTGAACCAAAATTGCCTCTCCTATACATTGGTGCAAATATTGAAACACCGTCAGACCTAAAAGATGCGGTAGCAAAATACTTGCCCTTATAATCATACATTACACGACCAAGATATGATAACATTCTATAATCTGTTGTTACTCCTGTTAGTGACGCTATTGTAGATGCGTTAGAAAGCGTATTAAGAGTCTCAAAATCAAACCCATTACCTACACCTCCAATATTATTTGTTTGTCGGCTTCTTATTTGATAAACCACCGTTGCCTGAACGTTATGGATTTTGTCAAAACTCTTCTTAAATAATAATTGATTTTCAAGGTTTAAATCTATTGCTTCTGAATAAGTTTCCTTCAATTGAGCCATACCCAACGCTCTGTTACCATCAAATTTAGGCAGCCAATATTTTGTTCGGCCATAAGCGATATTTGCCGATGGGGTCACTTTAAACATAAGCCATGGTGTGATATCAATTTGAAGATAAATACTGGCTGATGTATTGAAATTATAATTTCTATTTGAGCCTAACGATGCTGAAGCCAATGGGTTTGGCTTATCATTATTCATTGTGTTTGAATAAATATCAGTACCCGGTGTACCTAATTGGGTAAGTAGTCCATTTGAGTCAAACCAATAATTGGATTTATAGGTTTCAAATCCACCCAATATATTTGAGTTGTCAACTCTCATTAACGGAGATGCTTTCAAGTCCCACACAGTAGTTTGAACTGTAATAGGATCTTCACCAATTCCATAATTTGCACTGATATTTTCCCCAATTTTGACAAATTTGCTTAGTTTAAAATCCGAATTGGCTCTGATATGGTATCGTTCGTAACTATTTTTTATAATTGTTCCATCTTCATTCGAATAGCCAAAAGAAATATTGAAATTACTGTTCTCACCACCACCAGCAACCGAAAGGTTGTAGTTTTGATTTATTCCATTTTTAAACAACTTACTTTGCCAATCAGTACCATTTTGCCAACCATCACCATAATACGACTGCCGGAATTCAGGAGATAGTCCGTAATAAGGATTTATTTTCTCTGTATTATCGGCTGCATCAGTGTATTTTTTAGCTATGCCATACTTGTTATAAATATCACCATAAAATGCAGAATATTGATTAGCATTCATCACTTTGTACTTCTCTGGTGCCAAATTGATACCCACATAAGTATTCAAATTCACTTGTGGTTTACCTGATTTTCCCCTTTTGGTAGTGATAATAATAACGCCATTTGAACCATTTGCTCCATAAATTGCTGTTGCAGAGGCATCTTTCAACACCTGAAAACTTTCAATATCCTGAGGTTGAATTCCATTTATATCAGTTACCTGAATTCCATCCAAAATATAAATCGGGTCAGCACTTTTACTGATTGAGCCAACGCCCCGAACACGAATTGTAGCTCCACCACCTGGAGCGCCATTAGTTGAAACTAATACCCCCGGAGCTTTACCTTGTAACGCTTGAGCTGCACTGGCTGATGGATTTTTGGTAAGTTCTTTGGTTGATATTACAGCTATAGATCCTGTTAAATCTGATTTTTTTACTGTTCCGTAACCAATGGCTACAACTTCGTTCAACAATGTAGAATTTGAGTTTAATGTCACATTGATAATAGATTGATTACCAACAGTTATTTCTTGTTTTTCGTAACCTATATATGTAAATACAAGAACATCTTTAGGTGTTGCAACAATACTGTATTTTCCATTAACATCGGTAACAATTCCTCCGGTTTTTCCTTTAACTTGTACAGTTCCTCCAATAAGAGCTTCATTCAGACTCCCATCCATTACTGTTCCACTTATTGTTTTTTGAGCAAATAAATATGGTACAATTAAAATACTCATAATAAGCAAGCTATACCTTGCGAAATTAATGTTGTGATTCTTCATATTTTTATTTTTGAATAATATCTAAACCAGATGTTGAAACAGGGAAGTGATTTTATAAATGAATTATAACGTAAAATTCCAAATACACAATTCATCAATGCAAAAATACGATTATTAATACAGTATAAAATCATATTTTTTTGACAAGATATGATACTTTTCCAACAAAACGATAAAAAAAGTATAAACTGTTTTGGAGTCAACTTCAATTATTGAAACTATTGGATTTTCGGATTTTGATTAGGCATTTTTGCATTGACTGATTTTCTCCATTCCTGCAATTTCTGAAGCATTTCTGAAGTTCGTTTTGAATCAATTTTGCTCAAATCGTATTTTTCAGAAATATCTTTCATTATATTATAGAGCTCAACGGAGTTGTTGTCGTAAAATTCAATCAGTTTATAATCTCCCTCTCTAATGGCACCAGCAGGACGTCCACCCTGATTGGGATAATGAGGATAATGCCAATAAATTGGTCCCCGATTATGATTTTTTCCTTCAAAGGAAGGTTTTACACTGATTCCGTCAATTTTTAAACTGTCGGGCTTTTTCAGGTCAAGCAAATCCAAAATAGTTGGAAAATAATCTATAGTCGTGACAACATTATTACTCACTTTTCCCGCTGGAAAATGTCCTTTCCACTTGGCTATGAGTGGTTCACGAATTCCTCCTTCGTACATAAACCCTTTTCCGGCACGTAAGGGCTTGTTGGTGGTTGGTGATGCTTCTGCAGTAGATAATCCGCCATTGTCTGATGTAAAAATAATTATCGTATTATCATACAACTCCAATCGTTTCAACTCTTTGATTACCTTCCCTAAGTTTTCATCCATGCTGGCAATCATAGCCGCATAGACAGGATTACTCTGAACTAATCTTTCGTGAAATCCCTTTTGATTAAAAGGTTGTTTGGCTTTCCACTCAGGGTTTTCATCAAACACGTTTTTCAATGTATCAAGCCCCATACGGTGTGCTTTTTCCTGAAAATACTTTACTTTATCAGGCTTTCCCATAAGCGGAGTATGCACCTGATAAAAAGGAAAACTGATAAAAAATGGTTCTGTTTTATATTGTTGAATAATTTTCACGCATTCATCACCAAGTCGGTCGGTCAGGTATTCACCTTTTGGACCATCCTTTAAGTTTGGATTATTATATGGCACAAAATAACCACCACCTTCGTATGATGGACTGCCTTTTGAATTACCCGCAATATTAATATCATAACCCTGATATTGAGGAAAATATGTTGAATCCTCGGAAAGATGCCATTTACCGATATGCGCTGTTTTATAACCTTTTTTCTGAAGTATTTCAGCAATGGTCACTTCTTCTAATGGCATATTCAATACAATATCAGGAGGTAAAACCGGACATGTATTTTGTATTTCAACTCGACCTTTTGGCAGATTGTATCGTCCCGGTAAGTAATCGGTCAATCCAATACGTGCCGGATATTTACCGGTTTGAAAACTGGCTCTTGTTGGAGAACTTACCGGACAAGTTGCATAGGCATTTGTAAACCGGATTCCTTCTTTTGCCAATTGGTCGAGGTTGGGAGTTTCGTAAAATTTGCTACCGTAACAGCCTAAATCGGTCCAACCCAAGTCGTCGGCCATAAAAAAAATGACATTAACTGGCTTTGAAGTGTTCTGTGCCAATGATAGAACTGAGAATGCTGTCAGGCCAATGGGTAGAAGTAAATTCTTGCTTGTCATAGGTAAGAATTTTTGTTATTTTAGAATTTTATAAATGGAATAACTGGATGGTTTTACTTTTACAGAAATCTCATTTTTTTGTTGGGAAAACTGTTGTTTTAAACCTGCGAGTAGTTTAGATTTGTTTATATTGATATTTGTTGAAAAAACTGCCGTTTCTTCCCGGTTTGAAGGGTTCAATATTATAACAATTATTTCATTTCCAACACTACGGGCATAAATTAATGGATATTTGCCTCCTTTGGCAAAAAGGATATTCAAATCGGCATAATTCTGAAATGCTTTTTCCTCCAATCGAATTTTGGTCAATCTTCTAAAAGCATTTAAAATTGATTTTGAATCTGAATTTTCAGTTTCTACATTTGGCGCATCCACACTTTTATCGACAGGAAAATAAAGCATAGATTCTGGTGCTGTAGAAAATCCACAATTTACGGTTCTATCCCATTGCATAGGTGTACGACCACCGGCACGAGGTACATAAGCTCCTTCTTTGGCTGTGATATTGAATAATTGTCGCATGCCTATTTCTTCACCATACCAGATAAATGGAATTCCCGGCATGGTAAGTACAAAGGCAAAAATAATTTCCAGTTCTTCGTTTGAACGGTTTATATTGGTTCGAGCCAAATTGAGATTTGAAAGTACAAATGAGCAATATCCTGTATCGCGGGTTTTTAAATAATAATCCCAATATATATTCATAAACGGCATGATATCGCCTTTTCCTTCTTTATCAAAAAAACTATGTGAATTTGATGCTCCATTTAAACAACGACTTGATTCGCCCTGCCACAAACTCCAATATTCAGGAATCCAGTGCAAAAAATCAGCATGAAATCCCGCATTCATGGCTTTAGTGGGCACACACCATTCAGGGATAATAAACGCTTGTGGATATTCTTTGTCGAGCATGCTCCGTACATCTTTCCAAATTTCTGCCACTTTGTTGATGGTGTCACGTTTCACCAACGATGATGCCATATCCATGTGAAAACCATCAGCCCCATTATTGAGCCAAAAACGCAGGAAGTTTTTCATTTCCTTGCGTAATTCCATCACACTGGGATGATCGACAGAAACTTCCCACGGACGCGAAGGATCGGGCTCGGCATAACCGAAATTTAATGCCGGTTGCGCCCAGAAAAAGTTAGTCAGGAAATTACCATTTCGGCTACAGTAGCCATTTATAACTGTTCCATCAATGGCTCCACACATATCAAATTTTAGCCAGGTGGAGTTGGTCCAGATATAACGGTTGGTATATTTATTCGAATCCACTTTGCATGATTCCTTAAACCAGGGATGATCGATGGATGTATGCCCAAAAACACAATCGATAATGATATGCATTCCACGTTTATGCACTTCGATGAACAAGTGTTTGGCATCCTCATTTGTTCCATAACGCGGGTCGATTTTATAATAATCGGCAATATCGTAACCGCCATCACGAAACGGCGATACAAAAGCCGGATTCATCCAAATGGCATTTACACCGGTACTCTTGATATAATCAAGTTTTGAAATAATACCGGGAATATCACCAATACCATTTCCATCTGTATCGAAAAAGGTTTGTGGGTAAACTTCGTAGAACACAGCATTATGCGCCCATTCGGGCACATTGGGTTTGTGAATTTCACCCAAAATATTGCTATTTTCAATAGTTGAAGACTTTACAAAATTAAAAAAGATAAGAAATAGAATGATTAAATATGATTTGGTACTCATAAACTTCTTATTTTAGAGGTTCAATTTTATATATAACTATTCCACCACCCTCGGAATAATCTTTTTTAATTTCAAAATTAAACTTTTTCAATTGCGTTGAATTGCATTTAATTGTTTTTCCCGACATCAATTCGGTAACTTTAAATGTCTTTGATCCTTTTAAGTACTTGTTAATCGGACAGTTAATCTCACATTTTACATCCGTTTTATTTCTGTTACCTCCTACAATTAACACTTTTTTTGAGTTCCATAAAATATAGGGTACAGGGATATTTTTATTAGAAGAAAAAACTAAGGGTTCGATATTCACCGGTGAGTCAGGACCGATAGCATGAATTAAATCTGATTCGGATTTCCGTATTGATACTATTTTTTTGAAATCTTTGTAAAATGCTTTATTATCGGGTTTCTCAGCAAGTTTCCAATCAATAACATTGCCATAAAGCCACATTCCATCGCCTTCAGTTCCTTTATCGCCAAACAAACTAGGTTTAATCTTGGGATGTGGATTACTGCTACAATTAAATTCTTCGCCTACCATCATTATTGGTAATGCTGGCAAAAACATGGACGAATAACCAACAATGCATCTGCTACCTTGCGAAGTATAAGGATTCACTTTGAGTGGAAAGCCCTCCCAACCAGATTCAGTGTTGCTTAATTGAAGGGTAATAACTTCTTTATCGACAGGTATTTCGGGAATTTCCACTACCAATGTATCACTATTGGATGTAGCATTGGGCCAGTTAGGATGCGTATTCGTGCTGTTATAATCGATATAGAAATTCAAATCATAAAGGTCGAAAGTGTTTTCAAATCGGGTTACCTGACAATAACTTATACTATCCATGTTGGCAATTCCAATAATTTTGAGCGTTGCTTTATAGGAATCATACTTCATTCCGTTAGATTGATATGGAATTATTGAATGATCAATTTTTATAATCTTATTGTCGGATGGTTTAACATTTATCGTTTTGTTGTTCTTGTAATTAATATTTACAAAATAATGATTGTAGTCTTTCAAAAAACTATTAAGAAATTTGCCTGCATCGTGAAGTAAGGGATGATTTTCTTTTATTCCATCATGGCTGGTTAAACTGAGTGCCAACTGACGGCAATCGGTTACCTGACTAAAACGAACCGGACCTTCTTCCATAATGAATATTTCTTTGCCAATTTCGTTGGATTTTTTCTTAATAATAGCCCACAAATCAGGACGATAGATGTCGCAATCAATTCTGAAACCATCCACATTGGCATCCTTCACATAGCGCATCCAAGTATTTATCCACCAGGTATCCAAATCGGGATGATTTCCCGCCCAATCATAGTCGGTCATCCCCCAGCTTCCACCTTTAAACCAATGAGGATGTTCTTTTATCAAAGGGCTATTATTCATTACACCGTGCGAAACCACATCCATAAATATTTTAATTTTATTTCGGTGAGCTTCAGCTACCATCTCCTTAAAATCGGCAAAAGTACCTAATGTAGGTTCAATGCTATCGGGACGAAAACAGGCGTATTGCGTCCATATGTTGTAAAAATGCTTATCATCTGCCCAGTTGTGTCCGGCAAACCACATCGAATTTACACCTAAATCGGCATAATAAGCCATTTTTTCTTTGGCAGAATTAAACGTTCCTGAACCAGGACCGTTCGGCGATGTAAAGTTCTTCGGAGAAACGTCTAACATAATCAAATCATTCGACCATGAAGGAGTTTTTGGCTGATAATCCTGACTATAAATAACTGAATTTATGAATATTATGAAAAATGCAAAAAAAACTCTTCTCATATTTTAATATTTTAATTTCGTTTGGTATTTTACTTTTGGTATTAGCAATTTGTAAAAAATCTTCAATTATAACTATCAAACAACGATATTACTTCAATTCTAAATATTGAAGATAATTTATCTTTTGGTGAAAAAATTACTTTATATTCTTTCCCTGGAAGAACATCAAAATAATTATCGCTGAAGAAACCCTCAATTCCGGCAAAGTTCAGATACACATTCTTAGCGAAAACATCTGATTTCAAAGTAATTTCCAAGTTTTCATCTTTCTTCTCAACAGTTGAAATTATGGTTGGTTTGGTTAGTTGCAGATTTTTAGGTTCTGTAAAAAAATACGTCTTTTCCACCGACACTCCGTTTTTCAACGCCATTTTGAGTGACAAATATGTTTTAGACTTGTTATCCGTAAATTTAGCAGTTGGCTCATCTAAAACAGGAGTTACCCCATTGGCTTTAACGTTTACAACAAGATTTCGTGTTTGGAGCACTTTTCCGGTAAAATCACAAACTCTCATTTCCATTTGAGCCGGAATGTCTTTCAATTTATCTGAAACAATGGCTATAGCCGTGTTTTCACCTTTTACCCAGGCCGATATAATAACCGGTTGAAATGAACGTTTAATCTCATACTGAAGCGCTTTCCAACGGTGGTAATAATCACAACTCGACCACGAAGCAGCAGGCCAACAATCGTTAATTTGCCAAACCAGTGATCCCATATTATACGGCATAGCACGACGGTGCGATTCAATGGCAAACTGAATTCCGTAAGCTTGTAATACTTGTCCCACATAAATAAATTTTTCAAATCCAGCCGGTTTTTGGTAGTATTTATCCATGTATTCCTTAATGGTAACATTACCAATTGTACTTCGTTGATGATGATGCATTACATCGGATTCAATATTGTAATCTTCGGGTAAAGCATATTTCTTTATCGATTCAAGCTCAGGAAATGACTGGAAACCATACTCGCTCATAAAACGACCAATGTTATCAGCATATTTTTCGAATGGGTGTTTTCCCCACCAAACGCCCCAATAATGCGCATCACCGTCTTTATTGTTATCTGTTGCGTGTTGTTTTGGAACTATAGAAGCCGGCGAAGATTGCCAGTAAGGCATTTGCGGAGCTAAAGATTTTACAACAGCCGGTAAAATATGATTATAAGTTGTATCGTAGGCAGCCCACAATTGTTTTATTTGCTGTTGATTATAATCATTTTTCCAACCCCATCCTGCACCGCCATAGAAATTGAAAGCAACGTCAATTTCGTTATTTCCACACCAAAGTGCCAAACAAGGGTGATTTCGTAATCGCTTCACCTGATAATTTGCTTCCTGAGTTACTGAATTTAGAAATTTTTCATTACCAGGATATAATCCACAAGCAAACATAAAATCCTGCCAGATTAGAATTCCATTTCGGTCACAAAGTTCGTAAAAATAATCATCTTCGTAAATTCCACCACCCCACACTCGAAGCATATTGAGATTCGATTTCACAGCTGTTCCAATTTCCCAATCATAGACTTCTTTTGTTACACGGTCTGCAAACATATCATTAGGAATATGGTTTTCGCCTTTTGCAAAAACGGGTACACCATTCAGTTCGAAATAAAACGAATGACCGGCACTGTCGGGTTTTTGTATTAGTTTTAAGGTGCGTAAACCTATATTTGTTAGTTGTTTGTCCGAAGAATTATTTGCACTTACCGTTGCAGATATTTTATATAAATATGCCTCTCCCAAACCATTTGACCACCAACGTTTGGGATACTCAATTTGAAATGGAATATTAATAAGATTGCTCCCTTTTTTCAGGGAAACTGTTTGTTTTACAAGTTCTAAGTCATTATTTTTAATTAAAACAATAGCTGTCTGATTTTTAGTTGATTGCACTTCAACTTGTGCACCCAATTTTGCAATATCATCGGTGAGCGAAAGTTGTTCTATATAAAAATCGCTAATCTTAAAATTATTCCAAACACGCAAAAAAGCAGGACGCCAAATACCTGAAGTTACCAAACGTGGTCCCCAATCCCAACCAAAATGATACGGAGCTTTTCGTAAATAGGAACTTACTAACTCATTTTTTTTCAACCCACCATTTTCGGCTTGATCATTACCTGCCTGCAACTTGAAACCATTTTCTTTGTTCAATTCCAAGCCAATCAGAATGGGTGAATGAAAATATACGCGAACTTCATTTTTTCCTGCATGTATTCCAGCACGGTGTTGCCAATGTATCGGTTATAAAACGGATCGTCCTTGTCGCTATCCTGTTTATGGCAAAGTATATATAGCCCCAATTTTTTATCCTGGGCGTGCAAAATTCCGGTACCCAACAGCAGGCAAAACAGAAATAACAAAGCATTCAATCTGGCAATTTTCATTGTTGGTCTTTTTAATTCTATAAATCCGTAAGCCATAACCGAAAGCAATTTGATAAAAAAACCGGAAATAAAGCCTAAAAAAATGCCCCTTGAAATATTATGGTTTCAAGGGGCATGTAAGTGTTCTATTTAAAAAACCATTATTCGCCCAATTCCACCGATTCCTCCTCAACACTTTCGGCCAGGAGAACCTCATCGGCCGATTTGGTGCCCTGT
>CAIQOG010000476.1 GCA_903873355.1 uncultured Bacteroidales bacterium | reverse complement strand
ATATTGTTTGGGTCGAAGAGGAAATGAGCATCCAGAAAATTATTGATACCGCTTTCCATGAAAATAGAGTCTTTTCCAACTAAACCACCTACCACTCCGTTCACATAGGCTTTTGAGGTATTTACCAGAATAGAAACCGGAGTATCAATTCCGAAATTGGAAGGAAATACCTGCAACGCAGCTCCCGAAGTTTTGAAAGTTCCAATCTGAACCCGTGGACACATCAAATTAAATGCACCACTTACAGTTGAACCATCTTTCGATTTTAATAACATCCAGAAATAATTATCGAAATTTGCCAAATCGGTCACCGTTTTTTTGAAATATGTAGTTGGAGTAAGCGTAAAACTCCACACCATGTTTCCTTTTGTAGGTTCGTATTTCAGTTTGGCAAAATCGGAGGAGTTTGTCCAGTTACCTGCATCCGGCTCAGAAGGTTGCCAAACCCACATATACACATCCTGACCTGCCGTAAAATTCGTTCCTGTCAAATCGAAATACCAGCTTACCTGTTCGTCTACATTCCAGATAATTGGAAAGGACCAGGTACTGGTGGGTATGGGATCAGCAGCTTTTGCTGACAGGCTGATAAGAAGAAATCCTGCTGCAAGCATCCAAACCGAAAATAGTCGGCAAAATTGCGAACAAATTGATTTATTTCCAGATAGTATCATTTTGTTTTTAGATTAATCATCCTGATTTCACGAACCGTAAACAAGGATGGATTTAATAAAGTATTGGAGTTTTTTTGTAACTCCGTGTCACTGATTCCGAACAGCAACACAGAGTTCTAAAAGTTTAATTTATGGTTTTCAGCATGAATTCGAGCCGGGAATTATCTGGTTACTTTGAACGATTCTGATTTGCCATTTCCGGTTAACACAACCAGGTATACTCCTTTGGCAAACGATGTAAAACCAATATTCAATTGTTGTTGATCGGCCGAAACCGGTATGCGACTCATCATTGAACCTTTAAAATCGTAAACCGAAACCTGACTGAAGCTATTGTCCTTCAATGAAATAGTCAGATTATCAACTACCGGATTAGGATAAGCCGTAAAATGGGTTGACATTGGGCTATTAATATTGTTTGTAACAGTTACATTAGTTGGAACTGCAAAAGCCTGTGTTTCGATTAGCCCGTTACTACTACGAACTTTCATCCAAAACGCGCTTGGATTGCTGGTTTGTAGTTCCGATACAGTTTTTCCGTAGAAAGTTGTCGGAGTGAGTGTTATACTCCAGGTTTGAACACCAACACGAGTAAGTTTGGTTACATTATCGGCACTTGGCAGATTCCATGTTCCTGTACGCCCGTTCAATGTTTCAGGATTGGTTGGATCCCATGCCCATAAGTACAATGAGTCTTTTCCAAAAATACTACCAGTCAAATCAAGAGTCCATGTAACCGGCTGATTTAATGCGTATGAGCCAGTCGACAAACCATTTTGTGTACAGCTAACTTTTGGACCTTTATCAGTAAAGGTGGTTGTTGTCAGGAAAGGATTGATTTTACTTATAGGAAAAGTATAATTCAACGTACCAGAATCATCTCCGAGCGTAGATGTTTGAATATTATACCAGCAAGCATTTTTTCCACCGGCTAAAAATTCAGTTTGAGTATGATTAAAAGCAACTGCCGGAATAAAAGACACTGTCCATTTCAATGTACCTGCCACATGTACCATGCTTGCTGAACCTCCCCAGTAGAATGTCCAAGGAGCCCAAAAGTATGCATACAAGGTTTCGGTACCATTTAGGGTTGTACCACTGTTCGTAAAGTCTGCTGTAAAAGTAATTGTTTTGTTTGCCAAGCCCGGAAGTGAGTCGGTAACTGCTAAATCGGTAGTTACAACAGGAGCTTTTCCACCGATTAATCCTGCCTGAGCAGTAAACGATAAACAAATGATTGCCAAAAAAGCAAGCGTCAATGTAATTTTTTTCATGATTTCTAATTTTTAGATGATTGATATTTAAGTATTTAATTTTATAAGGATTTTTCAAATTTACTAATTCACCTTACACAACCGATAGGTGTATGATACAAAAGCTACCCCGTTGGTGCGGCGGGTAAGTTTAAACTCAAACACATCCAGTAAACCCGGAACTGAACCCAGTGTAAGCGCAGCTGTTTTCTGAGTTTTAGCCTCATCAGCATACAGGTAAATTTCGTTGGGAGTGGCGTCGGTGTTTATAAACAGATTGGGCATACTCCAGTAACCATTTGCTGGAATCAATGCAGGAGCATTACCGGTGACGACGTACGAAGTAGGATTGTTTTTGTCGTCAGTATTAAACTGCACGTTAAACGAAGTAAAGTTGAACTGGCGCGAAAGTCCTAAATCAGTAGGAGTCTGACCGGCTGTTTTGGCTATTTCGTCGGTTTGCTTTACACTGATAGCCGCCCATGTTCCATGAATTTTCTCAGAAACAGAAATGGGAGTTATATAGGCACCATCGTTGGTATCGGTACAGGATGTAAGCAACATACTAATTGTGAAAAGCACTGCTAAGGAAAGTCGGATTGTTTTCATAGGTTGTATTGCAAAATTTAAAGGTTGAAAATCTTGTTGTCGATTTCTGATGCAAATTTAAACGCTTTTATCATTGATTATTTGAAGCAAAAAAAAGATATAATGAATTCTGATAAAATAATTTTATAAATTGCTGTTTTACTGATATTTATCAAATCAAAATAACACAGAAATATAACGAGAATATATCCAAAATATAATTTTTTAATGACTAATTATCAGGAATTGATTTCTCCTGACTGTATTTTTTCCATTAATAGCAACAAAGTATAGACCCGGGGCTGTACTTTCAAATAGATTCAAATGGAAATCAAGTAAGCCCGATTCAGCTGCCTGTGTGTCATTTTGATAAATCGTCTTGCCGGATAAATCAGTAACAGAAATTTTCAATCGTTCATAGGCGTTGAACCCGCTGGAATAAATGAATACATTTCCGTTTGAAGGATTTGGCAATATATTCACTGCATTTTCAATTGAATAGTCGGGACTGAAAATTCCTGTTGCACCACAACCACCAACAGTGGCTGTTATTGGTGTTGCACTGCTGTTGCGTTCACCGGTAGGTGGTGTTTGGTAGGTAAAATACCATTCCAGTTTATCATCAATCTTGGCTGTAACAGTTGAGGTAAACCGGGTGCCTGATTTGGTCATATACCAGCCTCCAATGCCGTTTCCATTGAGTTTTACAGTAACGATTACGTACATACAACCCGCAATGGGGCTTTGAGGTATAAATGTAATAACAGGATTTGCTTTTCCGGTCATGGTAGCAGTAAAATCGCCATTCGTTGAAACGAATCTACAGGTATCTCCCGGCAAGTCACAACTAAAACTCAACATGTCCGAAATAGTTACTGCATTTTTATCGTCATAAGCTTTAGCATAAACTGAATACTGTCCATCCTTCAGATTGCTGAGCGTTACTGTATAAGGAGCTTGTGTTACAGTACCAAGTAAGGACGCTCCATTGTAAAATTCAACTTCAGCTACGTGTCCGTCGGCATCGCTTGCGGTAGCTTGTAAAGTAACACTCGTGGTAGTAAATACCATTCCGTCGACCGGTGAAGTGATTTTTACATCCGGAGGAATATTCCCATCCAGCGAGTGAGTGCTGTAAAACGAATTAGCCGGAACCCGTAATTTCCCTATAAGAGCAGCCCCTTTGTAGACATTGAATTGCTGCACGCTGCTTTTGGTATTGAAGGCACAGTAAGTGTATTGATTGGTTTTGGGGTTGTAGAACACGCCACTGTTTGGTGCAGAAATATGCGAAGTCCAGTCAATAGGCCCCATGTCTTTGTTGCTGTACATTTGATAATAAGCCAAACTGCTGAACCAGTTGTCGGTGGCTTTTCCGTCTTGTTTTTTCCATAAATCCTCGTACCAACTTATTGACCAGTCGGGGTCGAACATGGAACGGTATTTCATCACTTCGCAAGCCCATTCTGTTCCCCAACTGTCGCGGGCTTTGAAATTGGTATAAACTGAATTGTTAGCCGAATTGGAAATCAGGTAATCACATTCTTTACGGGCAGCAGCCGAATCCTTCACCAGATAATACGAGGATGGCAACACCGGAAGATACTGTATACCGTGAACGAAAATTGGTTCGGGACCAAAATAAGTGATATACTGAATCATACTTCCCCAGGTGATGCATGACAGTTTGTTGGTATAGGCCGCAGGATAATTGTCGCCGTTGCGGTTGAACCAATACTCATTCACTGCAGCACTTTCCATGCAATAACCCATCACGCCGGTGGCGGTCATATTGATATCGTTCAACGAGTTGCCCAACGAAATAACACCCGACCACGACATCATGGCTTCGGAACTTGATTCCTGATTCTGACCGCTATTGGAGTCTACATCGTAACCACAAGCATCGGAATGCCCTTCCCAGATATCGAACATACGCAACACCGGGAAACGCGTGTCGGTGCGGTCCCAGTTGGCATAATCTTTTGCCACAGTTTTAGCCATTTCCCCATAATTGGTGGCAAATTCCGAATCGTACTGACTCAGAATTCCGGCTGAATACACGTAATATCCGTAATGAAAATGATGGTCGTTGAAGCGGTGCGATCCAAAACCGCAGGTAATACCAATCAGTCCGCCAAATTTATCGGAATAGGCAAAATATTTGGAAGATTCGCCGGGCGTATAAGTCAGAAAATTTTGAAGTTCAGTTTTTACTTTGGCTTTCAGCATACTTGCTACAGGACTGTTCATTGTTTTTGCCATGCTGAGTTGTCGGGCAAACATGGCTACCTGTTTTCCTCCCGCGTAGGTTTCTGAATTAAAATCCCACTGCCATTGCGAAAAATCGTTCAGATAATTCAACATACGGCTACGGTCAAAATTATTCGATTCGGGAGCAGGCAGGCTGGTCAACGCTCCGTTGTATTGGTAGCCAATATGAAAATTTGTTCCAACTGCACATTTCATTTTACCACGGGCAGTAACGTACTCATCACCGGTAAAACTTAACGCATTGGTTGAGTTGCGGTAATGATGGGGAATCCAGCCCTGAATAACGCTGTGTTCCGTTCCCTGCAAACATTCGGTGGTTAGATTCCAGGAGGTGTTTACTTTTCCGGCTTCGGCATCGTAAGTCCAGTCCATCTGGCTGTTGCGTGGCACGGCATAAGCATACTGAGCAAAAAAACTCAGGCGATTTTTGGCGGTTAGAGCTGAAACAGCAATGAACTTTTTGGAAGCAGTCATGGCCATGCTTATTGTACCGTTTGAATTTGAGAAAGTGGTGCCATCTGGAGCAAAAAGTCCGTAATATCTTCCGCTGTAAAAAATTCCGATATGATTTCCGCTGTATGGAAACGAAAGGATATTGCCACTGTCATCAAAAAATGAAGCATTGGCAACCGTGATTTGAGGTACATCAATTCCCTGATATTCCACCCAACAGGTTGGTAGTCCGTGTCCTATGGTTACATCCATGTATTTGGTATCGGTCTGTAAAACCCGAAAAGACATGGTCCAGTCGCTCCACGATTTTACTTTCTGTACTACCGGAGCAAAACCGTTTCCGCTAATCTGAAGCGGGGTGGGACTAATCATCGACATAGTTTCGTTGTACGCTCCGGCGATTCCAGTCCATTCGGTGGCGTAGTGAAAACCTAGGCCGTATTTCTCCACCGTGAGGCAAAGTGGATGTGCCCAAATATTATAAGACCGGGTAATATTGTTTTTGAACAGCAGCCCCGACCACCATTTATTGGTAGGAAAAGGTGCTTTCAGATTATCGAGCGCATAAAAAGAGACTGTGTCGTGAAACTGTTTGATATTCACCACATCACCTGCCCAGAATTCAGTAGGAGCAGATGGAATGGACGACGCATAACTACCTGCACCAACTGCCACAGGTGTTTGAGCGGAAAGTAAAGACGAAAAAAAGAGGAAAAGAATGATTATCTTTTTCATTTGTAGTATTTTAAAATCAATACACTTATAAGATTAAAGGGCTACCTGCATAGCCTTTTAATACTTATTTTTTCACAAAGCTCAGTTTAATACTATCCTGTGTATTCTTGTTTTTCAAGGTCAGGAAATAAACACCGGGCTTGCAATTCTCCACATTCAATTGATTATTTATCAGTGAGATGTTTTTGGAAGCTACTCTCCCATCGATTGCATAAATCGAACATTCATAGCTGAAATCCGAATTCAACCCATTGAAAACGAGCTTTTCGGTTACCGGATTTGGAAAAATTTTCACTCCGCTGAGACCAATCAGATTATTTGCTGTTGCTATTGATATTCTTTGTACTTTGTTGGTACTCTGAGCCAGATTTACTAAGGCATCACCCGAATTGATATTCAAACCATCGAGTGGAGAATACATTTCCAGACTTGATTTCAACATACTTCCCGAGTTCAAAGCCGAAACTTCATCGGCATTCATTCCTGCTCGGTAGAACATCCACTCACGATATGAAATATTATCCGGTGAGTTAGCACCATTCAGGACAAAAATCGTAGGTGTGAGTTTCTCTGTAAGGTTTCCACCAAGCATGTTATCAGTATAAAGCATTGTCTTTCCCCATGCATAATAATGCGTCAACGTAATTTTGTGCCACTGACCATCAGTTACAACCGTTGAACCGCTCACAGAACCACCAAGTGGAGAAGAATAGCTAATTACTCCCGAAGGTTCAATGCGTAAAGTACCGGTAGCAGAACTGTTGCTGAAGGTACTTATAACACCCGAAGTTGTTGTTTTCACATCGAATGTTGTGGTAAATGAATGTACCGTATTGTCAGGAGTAAAGTTAAGCTGGTCAGTTGATACTGTTTTGCCCAAAGCCAGATAAGAATTTCCTTTTTTTTGCGGTTGCGCTTTTCCGGCCTGAATTGCATCATAAAGCGAAGGAACTATAGCATAAAACAACTCTGCATGACCCGCATCGTTCGGATGATTTACATCAGCCTGGTAATTTACGGGAGAAACAGGCCATTTTCCTGCACCATCATCCAATGCTCCCAATAGATTAACACTGGCTACATCCCATTGATGAATCAACAAATCCATTTGTTTCACATAATTATATTCTGTTGTTCCAAAATCGCCACGCACATAACAGTTGGCAATTATTGGAGTTTTTCCTACCGATTTAGCTTTGCTAATCAGCAGCTGCATATTATTTTTAAACTGATTGAAAATGGTTTGACCACCACCCAGAATTCCTTCGTTACCTAATGATAAGGCATATACGACGTATTGACTATTATCATTCAACAAGTCATTATCCCAACGGTTCAATACATCGACAGTTGTATTTCCACCTACTGAAATATTAGAAACCGTCCAGTTGGCACCCAGACTGGCATTATAGCGCTGAGTGAGTAACTGGATAAAAAGATAAGCATAACCATGATTGGATGTTGCTCCGGTACCATAGGATACCGATGAACCCATTTGGGAAATTTTGAGTGGGTTTATTGGATAGATTTTATAGGTATTTGTTGCCAGATAAACACGAATCAATACCGGTCCGGAAACCCCGGGAGTGATAGCTGCAGCACCCTGAAGAATAGTTCCTGCGGTTGCTCCCGCTCCGTAAACAGCTGCACTTATATCGGATCTCGAAATGTAGAATTTGAGTGTACCTGAAACATTCAGTGTGGTAGCTAATTCAAATTCGCCGGCGGTAACAGTTCCATTGATACCAACCGTGGCATTCATTTGAAGTGCGGTAGCCTGATTATCACCATTAGAAGTAGCTGTACCTGACACAAATAGTTCGGTCAGCTGATTGCTGATGCTGATTTGTTTGGTAGAACTGATTGTGACGCTATTCTGCACAAATGAAGCAGAAACAGTAATCGTCCCATTTTTTAGTGGTGTCAACAAACCACTTGAATTGATAGTAGCAATACTTGTATCATCAACCGACCAGGTAATGGTATGCGGAGTGGCATTTGATGGTGTATAAATTACACTCATTTGTGAAGTTGCACCCGAAGAAGTAATATCACTTCCCGAAATTGTTATTCCAGTAGCATCAACCTGTGGAGCATCATATTCCTCTATTTTCATACAGTTAATGTATGCAAATGCCTGTGCAGGAGTTGTTGTGATAGCGGTTAGGGTAATCACTCCGCTACCATCAGGTTGAATTAGTCCCGATGTAAATACAGAAGAATTGTTTCCGTAATAGCTAACTGCTTGTGTATTTGATCCCGAAGATGTTAAGGTGTAACCAACATTAAGATTTGACGGATAGGATGTCGCTGCATCAATATAAACAGTTCCACCTAAACCTGCAACAGTAGATGATTGTATTGTTCCAACTGATGCCGCACCAGCTCCCTGAATGGTATATTGTCCGGCACGATCCGTATTTGAGTTTCTGCAACCGAAAATCTTAAATTTGTATTTCTTTGCTGTGCTTAATCCTGAGAATGTAATAACAGGACCATTACTTGTAGCACCGGTATAAATATAGTCCTCGGTAGCTGTGGCAATAGCCAATTGACTGTTACTTCCAAATTGAGAAGCAAAAGGAGTTAATAATCCTCCATTCATTTTACCGTTGGTAGTAAATCCGGCGTTTGTAAAAGATAATGAAAAGCCGGAGTTTGTATTTGATGAATTTACCAGTCCTGTAAAAGGCGTATTAAGAGGCATAGCACTGGCACCTGTAGCAGTTGAGATATTATTCCAGTAATTACCGTTGGCATCAGGATTTATTGTTTCATCTCCATTCGTACCATCTTTGGGCCCAAAATCGAAAAACAGACTTTGATTGATAGTCATCGTGGAACTTACAGTCAGTGTTTGCTGAACATTTGTTGCTGCATTATAATTGCTATTACCGGCTTGCGAAGCAGTTATTGTAGTTGAACCGGCTCCAACAATAGTAATGGTATTACCGGAAACTATTGCGACATTGGTATTTGAGCTTGCAAAGCTCACAGTAAGTCCTGAGGTACTTGAAGCAGTGATTATATATGGCACATCAGTATCGGTTTTAGCACTTAAGACCCCAAAAGTGATGGTTTGATTGACTTTATTTACACTCAATGTCTGAACAACATTGCTCGCAGCAGCAAACGTTCCGTTACCGGCTTGCGACGCAGTTATATCAGTTGTTCCTCCACCAACTATGGTGACAGTATTTCCCGAGATTGTTGCCACAGCGGTATTTGAACTTGTGTAACTAACAGTTAAACCTGAACTTGCAGTGGCAGATAATGTAAACGGAGCATCACCATAATTTTTTGATGAAAGTGGATTGAAAGTGATAGTTTGAGAAGTAAGCGACGAACTGCTGACAGTTAGAGTTTGAGTAACATCGGGAGCAGCATTATAGCTTGCATCACCTGCCTGTGAAGCAGTGATGGTGGTTGAACCTGCGCCCACAATATGAATCTTACCTGAAACAATGGTTGCAACAGCAGTATTTGAACTTGCGTATGAAACTGTCAATCCTGAACTGGCAGTTGCACCCGGAGCAAAGTCCGCATCGCCAACAGATTTTGTTGGCAAAGCGCCAAAAGTAATGGTTTGATCCGTTTTTCCGGCTATATATTCTTCCATTTTCATACAATTAACATAACCATTTGTTCCTGAAACAGTAGGAGTCATGGTAATAGTAATCTGACTTGAAGCGTTTGGATAAACAAAACCAGTTACATAGGTACTGCTATTATTTCCATAATATGTTGTAGCTGTAGTATATCCCGTTTGACTTGTAAGCTTGTAACTGTTATCTCCATCGGCACTATAGGTTGGTGGAGTATAAACCGTACCACCTAACCCGGCAACTGAGGAGGTATTCAAAGTACCAGATGTGGTCGCAGCACCGGCAACTGTATATTGAGTGGTTCTTAACACAGAGCCATTTCTACTTCCAAAAATCTTAAACTTATATTGCCTGGCAGGGCTTAATCCTGAAATTCTAAATCCGGGAGTAGAGCCATATCCTGCATAAAAATAATCTTCGGTAGCAGTTCCTATTGCAAGATCAGTATCGCTACCTGCAGCAGCAAATTGAGATGCATAAGGAGATCTCAATGCACCATTTAATTTTCCATTACTTATAAAACCACTTGCAGTAATAACCAATGAATATCCCGTGGATGTATTCGCTGTATTTATCAAAGATACCGCCGCATCCGAAGTAGCTTTAATTGTGATGTTATTCCAATACTTACCATTAATATCAACTCCGGTTGTCAAATCACCATTAGTTAAATCGGTTGCAATTGGTCCGAAGTCAAAGAGTAAACTTTGCGATAATGTTGCTCCTGACACAACGGTATATGAATAATTACTGCCCCCATTTGCAGATCCTGCATTCCAGTTGATTGTATATAAATCTGCATCTGTAGGTGCAATAGTCAATCCGTTACCGGAAGTAAAAACATAATACTTAACTGCTGTATTTAAAGTTTGTGCTACTATATTGGTTGAGTATGTTGTGCCCGAACCTGTCATACCTGTAACAGTTGAAGTAGCCCAGTTATCGGTTGAATATCGTAAATATACGCCTTGTCCGGTTGGCAATGATCCACTCATAGTAGCAGTAATAGCTACGGCATCGTTTACAGTCGGACTAACCGGACTTTGCGAAACCGTGTTTACCGTAGCCGAAGCTCCGCTTAATTCAAAAAACACCCATGTTCCTGCTGGTGACGTACCTGCATCTTTTGTTTTAAAAACATAGCGATTTGTCAGGCTTGATACGCTTCTATACCATGCACCCAGTTCAGTACAACTAACAACAGAAGTGTTTTTGGTATTCGGAGTCACAGCAATATCGCTACCTCCGCCAACCTGATAAAATGTACCGCTCCATCCGACTGCTAATCTCCAGTATTGGTTACCTGTGCCTTTCGGCGTTAAATCACCTGATGTATATGTACCATTTATACTTGCACTTAAATAGCTGTAATCTGTTCCATTGGGGCTTGTACATCCACTACCCCAACCGGTAGAAAAACCGCTGCCAACAATAGCATTCTGTGCATGAACCAGATTGAAAAGTCCAATTGAAAGGAATAAAAGAAAAAGTAGTTTTTTCATTTTTAAGATTATTGGGTATTAAATAATTGATATTTAGAGGTTTTACGTTTATTTCTTCACAAAATTCAATTTGAAGTTCTTGTTTTTTTCCTTATTATTGAGAGTAAGAAAATAAAATCCCTCAGTAAGACCCGAAACATTCATCTGATTGTTCGGGATTGAATTTACTTTCATTGCAGCTATTCCATCGAGGCCAAAGACAGTACACTCGTAATTCTCTTCAGAATTTAATCCTACAATGGAAAGCTTATCAGCAACCGGATTCGGATATATTTTCACTCCGTTCAGTCCGGTGGAATTTGTCCCGGTGGGAATTGAAATCCGTTGCACTTTATTGGTACTCTGTGCCATATTCACCAACTCATCTCCCGAATTAATGTGCAAACCATCGAGTGGTGAATACATTTCCAAACTTGATTTGAGCATACTTCCCGCATTCAGAGCCACAACTTCATCGGAATTCATCCCGGCACGGTAAAACATCCATTCGCGATATGAAATATTGTCAGGTGAATTGCTGTTGTTTAGCGTAAAAGTAGTCGGAGTGAGCTTTTCAGTTAGATTTCCGGCAAGAGTATTATCGGTATAAAGCAATGTCTTTCCCCATGCGTAATAATGGGTCAGGGTGATTTTATGCCATTGCCCATCGTTTATTACAGCTGAACCACTTACCGAACCTCCCAGAGGCGACATATACGTTACAACTCCCGAAGGTTCGATGCGCAGCGTTCCGGTAGCGGAATTGTTGCTGAACGTACTGATGACACCCGACCCTGTTGTTTTTACATCGAAGGTGGTTGTAAATGAATGTATCGTATTATCAGGTGAATAGTTGAGCAAATCGGTTGAAACCATCTTACCCATAACCATATAGGTATTTCCCTTTTTCTGTGGTTGGGCTTTTCCAACCTGAATAGCATCATAAAGCGAAGGTACCATGGTGTAAAACAATTCAGCATGACCTGCATCGTTGGGGTGAGCAGAATCATATTGATAATTTACAGGTGATACTGGCCATTTACCGCTTCCATCATCAATTCCACCAAGTAAGTTTATACTGGCTACATCCCATTGATGAATCAACAGATTCATTTGTTTGACATAGTTATATTCTGATGTTGAATAAAAACCATTCGTGTAACAATTGGCAATAACCGGTATTTTACCTACAGATTTAGCTTTATTGATAAGCAATATTAGGTTATTCTTAAACTGATCATAAATGTTTTGACCACCACCAATTATACCCTCGTTTGCGAGTGATAAAGCATATACAACATATTTTGAACAATTATTCAATAAGTCCGAATCCCAGCGGTTTAATAAATCAACAGTTGAATTACCACCTATCGAAATATTAGAGATATTCCAGTTGGCACCCACTCCGGCATTGTAGCGCTGATTTAATTGTTGATTATACAAATAAGCATATCCGTGGTTGCTAACGGCACCCCATCCAAATGAAACCGAGGATCCCATCTGAGAGATTTTCAGGGTATCAACCGGATAAATTTTAAAGCTGTTTGTCGAAAGATATACGCGTATCAATACCGGTCCGGATATACCCGGATTAATAGCTGCTCCTCCCTGAAGCAGGGTTCCGGATGTTGCACCCGCTCCGAAAACCGGAGCAGCACCATCGGTTTGCGAGGCGTAGAATTTCAGAGTACCTAATGCGTTGAGTGTTGTAGCCAATTCAAATTCTCCATTTATCACGGTTCCGCTGATGCCAACAGTAGGATTCATAGTTAAAGCTGCAACCTGATTGTCGCCTACAGATGTGGCAGTCCCTGACAGATAAAGTGCTGTGAGTTGATTGCTTATGGTTATTTGTTTGGTGGCACTGAGGGTTGACCCGTTTTGCACAAAGGAAGCTGTAACCATAATAGTTCCGTTTTTCAGAGGACTTAATAAACCATTGGAATTGATTGTAGCAATGCTGATGTCGTCAACCGACCAGCTAATGACGTGAGCTGTGGCATTGGAAGGCGTATAAACCACGTTCATTTGTGAAGTGGCACCGGAAGAAGTGATATCGCTCCCTGAAATGCTGATTGAAGTGGCATCCACCTGAAGCATATCGTACTCTTCAATTTTCAGAGCATTGATATATGCATAAGAGCTTGCTGCTGTGGTAACTGTTGTAAGTGCTATAGTCCCCGACGGGCTGGGTGTTAGTATTCCTGAAATATAAACACTACTGTTATTGCCGTAATAGGTCACTGCCTGAGTATTTGAACCCTGCGATGTTAGTGTGTAACTAACGGTTGAATTGTTAGCTGTCGGATAGGAAATGGAAGAGTTGATATAAACCGTTCCGCCCAGTCCGGTAGGAGCGGTAGAGGTGGCTAATGTTCCTGTAACGGCAACTCCATCGCCCTGCAGCGTGTACTGAGTGGTGCGGTTGGAACTCACGTTCCGGCTTCCAAAGATTTTGAATTTATATCTTTTACTTGTGTTTAAACCCGAAAACGTAATTACCGGACCATTGGTCTGAGCCTGGGTATAAACGTAATCTTCTGTTGCTGACGCAATAGCCAAATCACTGTTATATGTCAACTGACTTGCATAGGGAGACAATAATCCTCCGTGCAGTTTTCCGTTTGTGGTAAATTGGGTGCCACTGAAAGTCAGCGAATAGCCACTAGTTACATTTTTGTTGTTTTTCAGACCTGAAAAAGTGCTCAGAGGCATAACTGCTCCGCCTGTATTGTTGGATATATTGTTCCAGTAATTTCCGTTCGTATCCGGATTTGTGGTTTCATCACCATTGGTTATATCCTTGGGTCCAAAATCAAAATAAAAATTCTGCGTATTTCCGGCAATTGTGAAAGGAACATTAAATGCTCCTGTTTCAATTTTTCCGGCCTGATCCTTTAGTTTCATCCAAAAACCTGTTGATGCCTGAATTTCCGCCACAGTTTTTCCAAAATAGGTGGTTGGAGTGAGGGTCATCGTCCAGTTCATATTGCCGGCATAAGTCAGTTTCGAAATGGAAGTCGAGTTGGTATAGGTCGGATCAGGATTGGATGGCGACCAAGCATACATATACACATCCTGACCAGCCTTAAACCCCGAATTGGCTAAATCAAAAGTCCAGCATACAGGTGCATCCAGTGCATACGTTCCTGACGGACTTCCTAAAACTCCACTTGGAACTGCCGTCGATACCGGCGTGCTGAATGTGATATGCAATGATCCGGTGAGATCGCTGTTCCCCGAATTCTGGATATTAAACCAAAACTGACTTGCGTTTTCGGCTATTTCGGCAGCTGATTTGTTGAAGAAAAAAGTTGGCGTAAATGTCAAAGACCAGATTTTGTTACCTTCGTTGGTTAGGGCTATCGAAGAATTGGTTGGATAATAAAAACCGGGGTTCCAGAAATATATTACCAGGTTTTCGGAGCCTATAAGCGAACTGGAAGAAAAATCAAAGGTAAATTTAGCCGGTTGATCCAGAATAATAAGAGGACTTGCATCAGTCGTTTTGGTAAATGTTGCGCTAATTACGGGACTTGTAATGGTTGCAGCTTTTACAACTGATATGGAGTATATAATGATTGATAATACAATATAGAAGTGAAATGGATTTTTTTTCATTTTAAAAGTATTGATTTAATAATTTATCACCATTATTTTCGGATAAGAATCTTCTGATTGAATCTGCCATTTCCAAGGGTTAACAGATAAATTCCATCGCCGTTAATTTTAAAATTCTCTGAATCAGAATGGGTTTGTTTTGAGAATACACATTTTCCCATGAGGTTGAAAACATATATATTTTCATCAATATTCAAATGGTTGACTGTCACATAATTTCCCAGAACTTCAATTTCAGTATTAATTTGATGAATACTATTCTCAGCGGTGTTAACGCAACCTGTGGGCACTTGCCAGTTCATGGAACCGATATTTGTTGTATTTACATTCGCTTCAGCATTCCCGCCCCGGTTAATAACCGAATAACTGCAATAAGTAGCATTTCCGGCAGGATTTCCACTAAAAAGTGTACCATAACCTCGTTTGTTAGTCAGACTATTTACATTATTGTTGGGATATTCTAATCCGGTACCGTTGATGTTTATATTTTCAAAAACTATATTATAAAATCCATCACCGGCTGTTTTACTGAAATAAACAGCATCGTTTCTTGAATCAATAATATCAATTTTACTAAACTTTACATTTTTCACCTGTGTACCGGCTTTATTGCTGCAAACCAAATCAATTGCACCTACAGGAAGATTAAAAAGGTCATTAAAGGTAGAACAACCATCAATGGTAATGTCGGTAAACTGATGTATTCCGGCATTATTGAATGCAATACCCGCGAAACAATTATTTACCCGAAGTCCTACTTCGAGATTATCCTTGATATACAGATTATTAGCCTTATTGTTGTAACCTCCATAAATAGCACAACCGGATGCACGCCAGCAATTTTCTGATGTACTATATTGAAAAGTATTATTCTGACATTCAAGTCCGTCGGCCGACCATATTGCCATATCATCATCGCCATTGTTCCTGAAACTGCAATGTTCTACCATAGTATTCCGTGTACCTTTACACAGATTAATTCCATCGGCGTAATTGTTTCGAAAACGACAATTCCTGATTATTAATCCATCGGTATAGGGTGTGGCAGAGTAATAATACTGTGCAATCCATGCCCCGGCCTCAAAATGCTCCGCCCACACATTTTCAACAATTGAGCCCGGTGTAAATACTCCGTTAATGGCTTTATAAGAATAACTTCTGGAGTTGCGGACCGTAGTCAGGTAAAGATCCGAAAAACTGACATTTACTGCATCGGCATACAACCCACCCTCGTTGGTTACTCCTGTTGTACTGTAATATGTAAAATTAATTTGCGTGTACCACATTCCTGCACCCATTAATTTAGTATTGTCAACTCCAAACCAGAGTTTACGGTTTACATTATAGATTCCGGCCGGAATAAAAATAGTTTTACCCGGATTGGCATCAATAAAAGTTTGTAAGGTGCTGCCATCGCCGGAATAGCTTACTGAACCTGCAGGTGGTATTTTGGCTGAGGGTACTGGCTCCAATTCCACAAAATCAATGGTTATGTTGCCTGTTTCACGGATAAGTTTAAGTTTTCCTCCAAGTGGAACTTTTGAAGCTAATTTCAATCGGACTTCATCAAACCGCATGCGTGGATTTTGGTTTACAACTCCGACATTATTCGGATTAGAATCAGACCACAAATACTGCCACGACCAGTTGGAAGTAAGTGTCAGGGTGCTCACTTTAG
This sequence comes from uncultured Bacteroidales bacterium, assembly GCA_903873355.1. The sequence continues at coordinate 333 of CAIQOG010000476.1, read as the reverse complement.
TTCCATTGTTGTAAACACCAACCGTTCCGCTCTGTCCGTCAGGCACACTGTAGCGCAGCACCAGACCATCGGCAGCTTCAGCCATAGTCCACTCTACTGCTGAATTGGTATTAAACAAATTGACACAAACCTGATCAGATGCTTCGCTCTGTAAATCAGCTTGTTTAAACGATCGTGAAAGTGTTGTAGCAGCGGTATGGGTTCCGGTTTCTGCCTCATATCGTTTATACGGAGCATCATAATATCCTCTTTGTGCAAACAGGCTCAAAGTCATTAAAAAAGGGAAAAACAAGAGCAGTCCTATTCGCATAAATAAGAATATAAGTAAGGTTT